>JAAYZB010000235.1 GCA_012515085.1 Acholeplasmataceae bacterium | reverse complement strand
TTGTCAATAATCATTGTTCAATCCTCCATCGTTTTGTCGCTTTTTTCATTATAACAAAGCGAGCCGGAGAATGCAATCTTTTTGGCTCTCTAAAAGACTTTCTCAAAGATGTTTTTTAAGCGTGATGGTAATTTTTTGATGGACTCGCTGATCACTAACGGAAATAATGTGATCGCTTCGGCAAATGCCAATTTTCGGATTTTGCTTTTGGGGACACCTTTCAAGTTCATGAAAAGATAGTTTCGACAAATTATTCCCACACGGAGTGACAACAAAGCATTCCCCACTCCTTGGGCAAGTGATCCGGTGATAATTTTTAAAAATGGTACTTCTCCTAATGCTGCGAGTCCTTTTCCTGGGAACAATTCGCTAAAATTGATATCTTCCAAACTTTCCGCTACCACTGCCGAAGTCAATACATTGAAGGAGAGTCTCCCTAACGCCGCATAGGAGGGTCGGAACCCACATTTTAGCACCAGCGCTTTAATCAATTGGAGATTAATCGTAAAGACCGCAATCGAATCCAACCGTCCATTTTGGCTAATGGCCGTGGAGAGGAACACTGTTTCCGCGTGCTGGGCGATGATCCGATTGAGTTCTTTTTTGATCGTTGCATCAAAAATCACGCTCAATGATTGTTTTAAAGCCACAGGATCCGACAGCGATTGTGTCAGCGAATTCTTTTCATCATCCGATAGATAATTTTCCTCGGATAGGTTTTTGGCAACTCGTCGATACATCGTGTAATTTTTCCGGGCATTTTCCTCTTCCGTAAACAGACTGTCCATCGAAAAGGTTGGTGAAAAGACTACCAACATTATTGGGCGGACAATCAATAGAAAAAAGAGGATCCCAGCAATAATGTAGAATGCATATGCGAGATATGGCGTGATCGTCGCCAGCCTCTCTCCTAATTGCATAACGCTGGAAACAATCACCAAAATCGCAAAAAATAACGCACCGACGCCGATGGTTATCCAAAATCCCTTACCTAATTTTTTCACTTTTATTCCTCCTTCGACCAACTGATCTTTCGAATATTGTCTTCGTCTTGATGGAGTTGATCCACCAGTTCAGAGCCACTGGAAAATCGCTTTATTTTGCGAAGATATTCATAGAACAAAATCGTGATATCTTGGCCATATAGCCGATCCGAATAATCCAATAGATGTGTTTCCACTTTGAGATCGTCTTCCGAAAAAGTGGGGTTTGTGCCAATTGATGTCATCGAATCGACCAATTTTTGATTGATGAGTGCTTTTGTATAATACACGCCTTCTTTAGGAATAAAATAACCATCCACACTTAAGTTGGCAGTCGGATATCCCAATTGTCTCCCTCGCCCATGTCCGGATACCACGTGCCCTTGAATTTGATACGGACGATTCAACAAACGATTTGCAAGTGGTATTTTCCCTGCTTCCAATAACGAGCGAATCCGAGTGGATCCAACCTTCTTTCCATAAAAGTTCAGACATGGTATGATTGAGATTTTTCTTGGTAATAATTGTTCGAGCAATTCGGGGGTGCCTTCTCCTTTATAGCCAAAAGTATAGTCGTAGCCAACCACAACATGAGCGGCGTCAAGAAGATATCGATTGACAAATTGAACCGCTGGCATCGATAGTAGATTTTTGGATACAACTAAAATAAAAAAGTAATCAAAACCTAATTTTTCAGCCATTTGAATTTTGTCTTCAACCGTCGAAAGAGCACGGAAATGTTCTTGCTTGAGAAAGGATAAGATGTGTGTTGAGAACGTCATGATGCCAGAAGGTACGTTAAGTTTTTTTGCATTTATAATGGTCAAATCAAACAATTTTTGATGCGCTCGATGCATCCCATCAAAAAAACCAAGACAAAGCGATAACCCTGAAATAGGATTTTTTTCATCATAAGATAATTGGATGATCTTCATGCTATTTTCACCGACATTCTCATATATGTTTGGTTTTCATCTGGTTCATAGACGGCAAGGACATCGCCTTCTCGACTTTCAATTATCGTGGGAGTAATTTCCTGAAACATCGCAATGGGCATTTTCACACCATTCATCACTTTTTTTCCCCAAACGTCATCTACCGTTATTCGGGGAAATCCTAAGAAGGATAGGGGATTCAAAAATTGAGGATTCCCTCGCTCGATTTCATCGAGTGATTGGGCATCTTTCAGGTTAAATTCTCCTACTTGCATCCGGGTCAATTGTTTGAGACAGCCCCCTACGTGCAAACATTCGCCAATATCTCTGGCAATCGCGCGGATGTAAGTGCCCTTGGATACGAGAAGAGTCATCTTCAACGTAATATCGGTTGTTGACCGAACGATCGAAAAATCGCTAATTGACTTGATTTCTATTTCTCGTGGTTCTACTATGGGAATTTGTTGCTCGTTTCTAGCGTATTGGTATAGCTTCTTACCGTCGACTTTTATGGCCGAATATGCCGGAGGTGTTTGTTTCATATTCCCATAAAACCGGTGAATGACAGATAGAATCTTTTCATCAGACAATTGAGAAGGATCTGTTTTTTTGAGGACTTTTCCAGTGATGTCATCGGTATCTGTCTGAATACCCAAGAGGATGTCCGCTTGATAACTTTTGTCATGGTTTGTTAAGAATTTCACAAACTTGGTTGCTTTTCCAACACATAACACCAGTAGCCCTGTTGCCAATGGATCCAAAGTTCCGGTATGACCAATTGAATGGGTTTGAAGGAAAAATCGGATTTTTTGAACCACATCATGACTCGTGACACCCGATGGTTTATCAATGAGGAGAATCCCGTCCGGACTCGCTTTGTCGATTGGTTGTTGGTTTTT
>JAAYZB010000234.1 GCA_012515085.1 Acholeplasmataceae bacterium | reverse complement strand
TAAATCGACTTGATATATCTTGGGTTGACCAAATAACAGTTATTGCATCGCATGAAATTCTTGTTTTTCAACCGTTTCGCAAACAGAAAAAAGAAAAGCACATATATCAGCGGCACCGTTAAAATATAAATGATCGAAGTGTTTTCGAATCCCAATTTTATTTCCGCAACGCTTTGAAAAACCTCTCCGGCCTTATATGCGCTATGTTGCGTGGCAAATGCGCCAATCTCGCAAAAAACCGCCGTTCTGAACGGGATTTTAAAACAAAACATCAAAAACAGGATGGTGATAAAAACGATTGTGGAATATTTGATCGTGTCCCAATAAGTATAACGCGTTTCAAAAAAACTCCAGATGTACAAAATCAAAACGAGCAGTGAAAAGCATAATAGCACGCGGGGTAAAAAATTTTTTCTTCTTCTAAGGGTATAGACAAACATGAAATTCGTGATCAGCATCTCAAGACTAAAGCCATACTTATCGAACAATGCTTCGATAAACTCAATCAACGCCATCATACAAAATTACCTTGCCCCAACCAGTCCGCAAGCTCCTTTAGGAATTTCTTCTTTTTTGGATGGCTGATCAACAATTCGTCATCATTTTTCATCGTGATGGTCATACCGTAGATCGACTTGATATATCTTGGGTTGACCAAATAACAGTTATTGCATCGCATGAAATTCTTGTTTTTCAACCGTTTTTCATATTCGGTTAATGACCCGGTCGCCACAATGGTTTCTTCAATCGTATGATAATGAATCTTATGTCCCGTGACCTCTAAATACAAGATTTCACTAATCAACACTCTAATAAAACCTTGAGATCTTGAAATGACCAATTCATCATCCTGATTGACTTTGATAATCTTCAGCGATTTATCAATTTTTTGATTTAGAACCGCATAATTTACCGGCTTGACAATAAAATCCAGGGCGTTCACCTCGTAACCCCTGACGGCATATTGTGCCATGTTCGTGACAAATATCAGAATGACTTGTTTATCGATCCGTCGGATTTTTTTTGCAACTTCGAGCCCATTGATGTTGGGCAACTCGATATCCATAAAGATGATATCGTATCCCTCTCGATATTCCGACAAAAAACTGATCGCTTCATCGAACCGCTTAATATTGAACTCAACTTTTTTTTGTTGAGAATATCTTTGAATGTAATTTTCGATGAGAATCGAATCAGAATCGCTGTCTTCAACAATGGCGACATTAATCATTCCCTGGATCCCCTTTACCAGAACTAAATACTCGGATGTAACAACAAAAAGATAAGTTATTGATCTCTTTCGGCAGTCAAATGTTTGGTCGAGACCATTTTGATTGTAGCACATTGAATCCCTGTTTTCCATACCTTTCCTGACCAATCCCAAAAAAAGCTTAATGTGCATGGCTTTCGCCGATAGGGATATTTTTGTCAAGAGGATTTGATTTCATTACTAACTATCACCAAATCGAGTTGCTTAGGTAATTTTTGATAAGCCAATCAATTTGGAATCTATGATCTTTGGCTCATTTTTTGAAACAATGACATTCATGTTTTTTTGATTGTTCTCCTAAATCCCATATTCGAAAGTTTCAATATATAACGGCATTTGGACGTTTTTCAGGGGGTCCACCCATCAGCAGAATGTGTTCATCATATGTGATGATAATGATTGTGATTCATTGGTTAATTTGATACAATGAAGATAACGATACCAAACAAGATGAAAGCGAATTGAGCCAAAAAAAAGTGTCCCTCATCAACCAGCTTGGATTATTATTTCTTGCATGATGACGCGCGTATGACCTATAAGTCGGTTACTTAAGGTCATTTTCCTTTGAAAAAAGAAAGCGGGTGATATCAAATGGTGGATGTCTTATTGATATTGGTGGCTTATTTCCTCGGCAGCATTCCCTCAGGAGTCGTGTTTGGCAAACTGTTTGGTAAGCGCGATGTCCGCGATGTCGGCACCAAATCCAGCGGTGCCGTGAACACCTTCGTCTATGTCGGAAAGCTGCCGGGTGTTTTGACCTTGATCGTCGATATGATCAAGGGTGCCCTCTCGGTCCACCTGGCGAATATGTACAGTGATTCGCCATGGCTTCCAATGGCATCGCTACTGGCATGCATCTGTGGTCACAATCATTCGATCTTCTTGAAATTCAAGGGGGGAAAAGGACTCTCCAGTCTCGTTGGAGCTATGCTCGTCATCTGGTATCCCGGCATCTTCATCGTTGCCTTTCTTATCATCATGATCGGAATCCTGATGAAGGATTTCAACGCCGCCACCGGACTCGGACTCTATTCCATGCCATTCATCCTCTTCGTCAATGACCATCAGTGGTATTATCTGGTGTTCGGCGTTTTGATCGCCACCTTGATCATGTGGAAGTATCGAGAAACGATTCGAGATTGGTTTCACAAACACAAAAAGTCCGAAAACGAAGGTTAATGATGGTAGCTCCAATCTTTCTTGGTGGTTCACACCGAAAATATCAAAGATTTTATTCATTCATTTCTTCGGTCCGCTTGTCTCAAAAACGGGTTAAGGCTACAATAAATGGTAGAATATCGAGGTGATGATGTTGAAGAAACTGAAAGCGAGGCTTGCCAAAGCCCGCAGTATGATCAGTATCAAAACCTACAAACGACCCATGCTGTTCATCATCATGACGATGGTGCTTCTTAATTTGCTCATTTTAGTTCTCGCGGCCTTCATCGCTCTTGCCATTGATGATGATTTTACCAGTTTTTTCGATGCGTTCGCCAACGGCAGTTTAAAATGGATGATGTCACCTAACTCCATCGTTTTGATCGAGAATCCCCAGACCTTGATTCTCGCGGTCGTGGTATTGGTGACGGGTATGATTCTCTTCTCTGGCACCATCATTGCCCTGACCACCAATGCCATCAAGGATTATTTTCAAAAGAAAAAATCCGGATCCGGCAAAATCCTGTTGGAAAATCATATCGTGATTTTGAATTGGAACAACAAAGTTCCCGAATTAGTATCGGACTTATTGCATCTGGAAAACCGCAAAGTGACGGTCATGATCCTCGCCGATATTGACAAGGAGTATGCCGAGAAACAAATCGTGAATGCGACTCAACAGATTCAAAAAACACAAAACGAACTATCCAGTTTGAACGTACTGGTCAAAAAAGGCGATCCCCTGATTCGCTCAGATTTGGAAGACATTTCCATTGCGAAAGCCAATGCCATCCTCATCATGAGCAAAGACATGCATGAGGAAGTCGTCAAGGACTTGCCGAAGAGCGATCTCAACGTCATCAAAATCATTTTAAATCTTGGTCCCATTGAGTTTGAAAAACAGCCGCCGATTGTCGCAGAAGTCAAAAATATCCATACCAAAGCGAAAATCATGGCATTGGAATCGGTCGTTCATACGCTTCATGAACACACGATCCTTCCCATCTGTTTTGATCGCCGTCTCGGGCAAATCATTGCTCAAACAATCATTAATCCGCAAGTCGAGGACGTCTATTTATCGCTGTTTTCTTTCGAAGGTAGCGAAGTCTATCAGCTTCCGAAAGTGGACTTTGAACAGTGCCTTGCCAATTACTCTCAAGTCATCCCCATTGCCAAATCATCAGAGGGTTTGTATGTCTTATCACTCGATGATCGGCATCTGACTGATCAAAATCCCACTCCCATTCTTTTAGTTCCCTTAAAAATCAAACCCGAAAAAGCAGTTCTTCCGCAATCCGTGTATCTTTTTGGCAATAACAACAAACTTCAGTATATTTTGGATTCTTTTTCCGAATACGAAAAACTCTACCACCAAGAATTCAAAGCCGAGTTTATTCCCGATGATCGCCTCGCGGAATTCGTCTCGAAACTGAATCAAGAAACGACCGCCGCAACCATCGTCCTTTTGTCTGACGATCATCAAGCGGTTGATGCGTTAGATGCCAACGTCATCGATAGTTTGATCTATTTGGAAGGGCATCTAAAACGCGAGGGCATCAACATCATTGTGGAGCTGTTGGAACCCAAAAACGACCATATCATCCGTGATTTCAACATTCGCAACACCATCATCTCCAACAAGATCATTTCTCTCTTGCTCAGTAAACTGGCGCTCTATAAAGAAACCGCTCCTTTCTATGAGAACTTGTTGACGATATCGATCAACGACCAAGGCGAGGATGAACAGTCGTTGCGATTGGTTCCGGCACGAGAAATGCTCAATGAATCGTTCCCGCTCGTCTTTTCATCAAAGAAAGCACTGATTCTTTCTATCTATCAGGCATTAGGCAAGAAAGCCATTCCCATCGGTATTTTCCATCAAGGCATCCTGACTCTCTTCTCCGGAAATCTTTCGGAAAAAAATCCGCTCTCTTTGGAGGAAGCGGATATTCTCGTATTCATGAATCTCTAAAACGAACAAAATAGGAGGGCGCACCGGTTTCCCGTGTGTGCCCCTTTTTTTTAGTTATGCCGGAACATAGGATCCGGTCACGATCGCATCAACGTCACTGATGAACATTTCGTAATAATCCCATTCCGTTGCGGGACTATTGCTCACATAAATGGTGGCACAATCGGTCGAAAGAGTAAAGGTTACCGCCGCCAATTGATTGACATAAAGATCAAAGGCTCCTCCGTACGGATTGACATTCAAAGCGGATGTTACGATCTGATCCAAAACGATTTCATCCAAAGCAACGGCGGCAAGACTTATGGATGTCGTTAAGGTAATTGCCACTTCTTCCAACCAAATCAAACTCAATAGATCCATCACGGGTCCATAATAGCCAATGAGCAAGTTGTTCGCTTCAACACGCTCTAAGTGGATGGATTCGAGCATATCGTAATCGGCATTCTCCCCGCCAATGCGGATAAAATTACCACAATCCACATCGGTGAGGGTTATATCCGTCAATAGGGGAAATTCACAATCTCTTTCACCGATATTGAGGTTACCTCCTTCAAAGTTCGTGAATGTAATCTCGGTCAAGATAGGGAACTGTGACCCAATGCCGCCAATTTGAAGCGAAGGAATGTTGATATTCGAGAAGGTCAAACTGGCGAGATGGGGATGAGACCCAACGAGATACAAATGAGGATTGTTGCGATTGAAAAGAGTTGTTGCGAAACTGAATCCACTCAATCGGGAGGATTCCACCGTGCCACCTTCAACACTCAACACTCCCAATGAACAATCGGTAAAAGACAAGGTTGAAAATAGTGACCCACGAAGTGTCAATGACCAATCCGTTTGAATCCCATCGGCTACAAAGGCGGCAGCGGCTTCTTCTGGAGGCTTTGTCCCACTGATGAGTGCTTCGGACAGAAAAGTATCGGTCAAGGTAATGGTCTCCAGCTTAGGAAAATCGTTGTCTTCATTGCCAAATGTCAGAGTGCCGACAATGGAGTCGGATAGAACGAAATCTGTGAGTTTTGAAAACGGAGCTTGAACAGCGTCGGCACCGACTGTCAAGTTGTTTGCGTGACAGTCGTCAATCGTCAGCGTTTCAAGTTCAGGAAAAGAATACGGGCTGGTGTCTACCGCTTCAAGATAACTTTCATAAAAATCATTCTCGCTATTCGATAGCTCTGTGAGATAGATCTGATACCCTCGCGTATGCTGGAGAGCGAGACTGGTCAAAACAGGAAAGATTCCATTGATGATGACATCTCTCGTATCTGTCAATGCCGGAATCGACTCAAACACCAGTCCATCCAGCATCATGCTTGTCAAAAGGGAGAAATCCCCAAGGATCATCACATCTTCCGAGGCTCCTAAAATTTCCAGAGTGCTTATCCAATCAAGATCCTCGAGAATAACACAGCCAATCGGATAGCCATTGACGGTATTCGGGATTGAAAGCGTCGAGACCGCGGCGGTTTCTGCTTGTGAAAAATAAGTGGATTCCGGTGTCAAAATGATATCCACCACATCGTTATTCTTCTCAACCGGCACCCCAAGCGTCGTGTCAAAATAGGAGATGGCATGTACTTCAAAAAGCAGGGTAGTTGTTGTATTGTCGGGAATCTCTGCGGGGAATGTGCCGTCTGCCGTATCGCGAGTAAACAATATCTTGGTCAAGGAGATCGTTCTTTCCGATAAATAGGTTGTGTGATTCTCTGATCCAGGAATCGTCAAAATGACCCGGGTGTTGTAAGAACCGTCGCCCTCAGTAATGATTGTGGAGGAGGCTTTGTAAAGCGTGGATTGATCGGTATAGACACAATCACCGAGCAAACTGTCGTTTAATTCGACGCTGTAAAGCAAATCATAATTCTCTCCGTTCGTTTCAACCACGATTTCAAAATCCACTTCACTATCAATAATTGCCTCATAATCGACAGTGATATCGATGGTTGTGGAGGTCACCGTCGGAGAGGTTGTGGATTCGGTGACTTCGGAGAGAAAGATCGGAGAATTCTTGATTGGTCGGATGGTTGCAGAAAGCGACGAGGCATGCGAGTCATTATAATACATGTCAACC
Source organism: Acholeplasmataceae bacterium (assembly GCA_012515085.1). GTDB lineage: Bacteria > Bacillota_I > Bacilli_A > Izemoplasmatales > Hujiaoplasmataceae > JAAYZB01. The sequence goes on along the minus strand of JAAYZB010000234.1, from coordinate 307 downwards.
AATTCCGGTGGGTCTTTGACATCATTCGAGTTACAGCCGAAAAGTAAAAAGGAAACCAAAGAAATGATAATCAATGAACGAATAGTTTTCATATTTCCCCCTATGGTCAGATCAAATTTTCATTATACAAAAAAGAGTCCTTTTCTGCAGCTCTAGAAGCCAGTTGAAAGCACTCTGGTTGTTTTTTGAAACACGCTGAGGATGCGAGTATCAAAACACCTTTATCATGATTATAATGAAATACGCTATATTTTTAATCTATAATACGGAGTCGGTGTTGTCAAGAGACTCCACCATCTTTTTATCT
>JAAYZB010000233.1 GCA_012515085.1 Acholeplasmataceae bacterium | reverse complement strand
TAGAAAAACTTGCCTCTACACAATTCAAGACCGAATCACGGGTTGGTGGAGCCATCCGCTCTCAGACGTTGATTAGCCCTCCGGAAGAATGGGAACTGGAATATGACATCGGTCTTTACATTCATGATCCCGAATCGGAATTTCAAGAGATCCGGCTTCTCTATGGAGTGATCTATCCATTGGAAACAGAGCCCGCCGTGATGGAGTCTCTGGTTATCAATGCCGTTGATACGCAAGTGATTTTAGCGCAAATCCCCAATTATAATGTCGGAGTAAAACTGATTTTAGAAGGGTCGCGCTGGGACAACGAAGTGGTGATTCTCGACGAACTCACCTTTTATACCCCCTTCCATCTGGAGACATCCTTTGATCTTTCTCGGATTGATGCGAAAAGCCTCGCGTGTTATTTCTATCCGGATTCCTCTTCGGTTTCGGATAGTCAATATCAGATCGTGTTAAAACGCTCTGAGCGAATAATTCAAACTCGGGAGGTTGAAGTGGTCGCTTTAGAACAGTCCCACTCTGATTCGCAAGCTATCGAGTTCACGGGGCTTACACCCGATACCGATTATACGCTTGAATTAACTGCCAGTTATACCGATCCACAGACGTTAATCAAACAAAATATTCTTCTATCAATTTTATCCGTTCACACACTTCCTGATTTTACTTATCGTGTATCCGTTATCGAAACTCTGACGAGCTATGAAGTCACCATCACGTTGAATGATCCTGCGCATAATTTCCAACAAGGGTTTTATCTCGTGAGTGCGATTGAAGAGGAATATGAATATACTCTCGCATCAGGAGAAAGTGGATTTACTCCATCTGGCGAAGAAAAAACGGTTGTTTTTGTCATCTCTAAACCGGATATTCTCAATTATCAAATCCATATTGGTGTGCGATCCGATACCATTTATACGAACCAAAGCATTTTAGAAACGATCATGCCGTAAATATAAGAGGAGAACGAAAATGAAATTCAAAGAAAAGACTAAAAAAGAACAAACCCGTATCATCATCATTGCATCGGTAATTTTCGTATTCTTGTTTCTTGGTATTTTTGCGCCCATTATCGCTCCCAATTCCGGTTTTGCCAATATCATAAATAATTCAATCGGCAAATTCTTCAACTTAAGTAATTTCTTTGTAAACAACTATGTTATTTTGTTGGAATGTTTGGCAATCATTGTATTTATTTGGATACTGGATAAACTCATGTTACTTGTGGTTTCCATATTTACTCGAAAAGGACACCGGAGCGAAACCATTGGAAAACTCTTGAAAAGCGTCGTCCAATATTTAGCGGGAATCATTGCAATATTCCTTATTCTCTCTGCTTGGGGAGTACAGACACCCACGTTGTTGGCAGGTGCAGGGATCGTTGGCTAGGCCATAAGTTTTGGCGCACAGAGCTTGATTGAAGATATCTTCAGCGGTCTTTTTATCATCTTTGAGAAACAGTTTTCAGTTGGTGATGTGGTCCAACTAGGAGACTTTCGCGG
>JAAYZB010000003.1 GCA_012515085.1 Acholeplasmataceae bacterium | reverse complement strand
TTGATTCCCGGCAAGTTTTTCATCTAAATTGCCATGTTTCATCGAATATGTGATATAATATTTAGTTAGTATCGAACGGTTATGGGGTGAAGAAATGAATCGCCAAAGAACACTATTTTCCCGAGAAGAAATGTACCTTATGAATGTAGAAAAGTTGAAAGAACGGGGAGTTAGCATCGAACAAATAGCAGAAATCGCTTATAAACAACAATCCAAATGGAAACCGGACATTTCGTTCAACGAATGTCTGGAATCGGTTGAGAAAATCCTCTCTTTGCGAGATGTTTTCCATTTGTTGCAGCTGGGTGCGGAAATTGACCGGCTCACCGAACAAGAAGCATTTCTCGGACCGATTCAGGCCATCATGGCCTCCGATCTTGGCATGTTTGGAATTGATGAATTGTTTGGATTGGAACTGGCCGGACTTTATGGCACGATTGGCAAAACCAATTTTGGTGATATTGATGTCAACAAGCCTGGTATCGTCAGTCGCTTGAATGATGCCGGAAAGAAAAATAAAGGAGCCTGCCATACTTTTTTGGATGACATCGTCGGTGCGATCGCCGCTGCCGCATCCACCCGCGTGGCTCAAATCGAGAACGAACTCGAAGCCCGAAAGGATCCATCCATCATTGAGCAACCCAAACTCTTTTAAACCGGTGTGAACATCTGGAGGAGGTGAGACTGTGGACAATCGCGAAAAAGCCTTGGACGAATTTTTCCGGAAAAACGATTCTGGAAAGAAGAAACGTTCGCAAAAACCCGGAAAACCCGATAATGAAGCCCGGATGGACGAGTACATGGCCTCCGTGACCCCAGTCAAGCCACCGAAAAAGCAGACATTTTGGCACAAATTCATCGATTTTTTTAAAATCACTTCGTTTAAAAGTCACTTTGATGAACAGAAGCTCGCGGAAAACCAACGTGCCGCTGATTATGAAGGGAAAAGTAAGTTTGCGGTGTTTCTTAGCAAACTAAAACTCTTCTTTGTCAATCGGTTCAGCTTTGAGGCGGGCGTCGATATTTTGGATGAAACCCAGGTATTGTTTCGGAAGAATCTGGTCATCCGCAACATCCTTTGGCTGACCAATATCGTCTTTATTCTCTTTACCTTGATCGGTTCTGAAGGGGTCAATCTCAAAGTCAATTTGATCGTTACCTTTGCAATATCGCTCATCATGCTCTTTACGAGCCAATCGATCCGCAAAATCATCTATCAAGAACCCAAGACATTGCACCGCCAACAATTAGGCGAATACATCGCGGCTATTTACATTCTTTTGATGGCGAACACGGTGTATATCAAACTGAAGCTCACGCTAGGAGCGGATCCCGCGGAAGGCTTCTTCAGCATCACCCAAGCCGGCTATGCCCTCATCTATTTCGCGATGGTGGTCTTGGCCTTGTATCAAGATTCCAAACTGCTTTCGGTGATCTTCAAGGCGACAATCGTCGTCATGACGATCATCCATGTGACCGTGCTTTATCCCGTCTATCAACATGCGACGGATATTCCAACGCTTTGGAATTACTTGAAAGGTCCGATTCTGACCGATTTGGTCCTCAGAACAATGGTGCTGGCAATCTTCATGTTGGCGCTTTATTCCACGGCGAGAATCACGGAAGACATGAACAACAAACGCAAGATGGAGCTAATCAAGCGCCGCTCGATGGAAAAAGACTTCAAAGAAGTTGTGACGGATGTCTTTGATGTGATCAGCGTCTATAAACAACATGCGGATGAATTTCAAGAAAAGATGCAACAAAATGCCGGGCGGAGAGTTGCGGAAATGGCTGCGAAGCTCGGCAACTTTCTTGGCTACTCGCCAAAACTATGTAAAGAAATCTTTGATTTTTCCACGATCCATATCGATAAGCGCGATTTTCTATCTTTGGAAGACTATCAAGACAAAGACGTTCTCGATGAAGCTGACTTTCGGAAAATTCGCGAAAAAACAATTGTAGGATCCGTCATTATCAAACGGCTTCAACTTGAAAAAAAAGGCGAGGACATCGTCCGCGCTCATTTTGAAAAAACCGTCGATAAGGAATTTGTCAAAGAGATGAACTTGATTCAAAACAATCGCGAATCCCAAGTGATTCTCTTAACACAGATCTATGATATATTGCGTCAGCCCCGCAACTACAAACGGGAGTTGAAGCATGCTCGGGCGATCGATTTGATTCAACTGGAGTTTTATCCTTATTTTGATCCCCAGATCGTTGATCGTTTTGGAAAATATGGCGACGAGTTTGAAGCTATTTATTATCGGCTCTCACAAGAATAGGAGCGAGGATTATGTATCGATTTTTTACTTCCGAGTCGGTGACCGAAGGTCATCCCGACAAAATTTGTGATCAAATCAGCGATGCGATTTTAGACGCCATTTTGACCGATGACCCCAATGCCCGGGTGGCTTGTGAAACCCTCGTCACGACCGGACTCGTATTAGTGGCGGGCGAAATCACGACGTCGACATACGTAGATATTCAGAAAATTGTTCGCGAGTGCGTGGCGGATATTGGCTATACCCGGGGGAAATACGGTTTTGACGCGGATAATTTGGCGGTGCTCGTCTCCATTAACAGTCAATCTCCGGATATTGCTCTTGGGGTCAATGAAAACAAAAACCACGAACAGGGTGCCGGAGATCAAGGAATGATGTTCGGCTATGCAACGAATGAAACTTTTGAATATATGCCGGTGTCGCATGTCTTTGCGAATCGTTTGGCAAGACGTTTGGCGCAGGTTCGCAAAGAGAAAATCTTGTCGTATCTTCGTCCGGATGGAAAAACCCAAGTGACTGGCGAATTCAATGACGACGGCAGTTTGCGCCGAATCGACAAAATCCTGATTTCCACGCAACATGCCCCGAATGTGACGCAAGAGACGATCCGCGAAGATTTGATAAAACAAGTGATTTATCCAGTGATCCCATCCGAATTGATGGATGATGCAACGACAATACTCATCAATCCGACGGGACGGTTTGTGATTGGCGGACCCTTAGGCGATTCCGGAATGACAGGACGCAAGATCATCGTCGATACCTACGGTGGTGCCGCGCATCACGGAGGTGGTGCTTTTTCCGGAAAAGATCCTTCCAAAGTCGACCGAAGTGCCGCGTATATGTGCCGCTATGTCGCCAAGAATCTGGTGGCCGCGGGCATTGCCTCGCAAATTGAAGTCCAAGTCTCCTATGCAATCGGTATCGCCAAACCCACATCAATCGGGGTCGACACCTTTGGAACGGGCAAACTGCCCGATGATGAGATTGTTAAGTTGATTGAATCGCACTTTGATTTGAGACCGAAAGCTATTATTGATTATTTTGATCTGAAACGGCCGATTTATCGCCAAGTGGCGACCTATGGTCACTTTGGCCGCAACGATCTGGAACTGCCCTGGGAAAAACTCGACCAGGTCGAAGTGCTTAAAAAAGCACTCAGTAGAGGTTGATGTCCATGTTTTTGGCCAATTTGGGTTTGATTATTGAAATAGTCATTGCATCCATCGTGGTATTAGGACTGATTATCGTCGGGTCTTTTTTCGTTGTAAAATCGCTCAAGAAAAGTTATCGGGATGTCTTTAAATTTCAATCAAAGTTTGATATTGAACTCCGCAAACTGGTGAACTTGCTCTCGAAGTTTAACGGCGTCGGAGCAAAACTCAAAGTCTTTCAAGACGTCATCATCAAAGATTTGAGCCACGACAACAAACAAACGGTGCTTACGTTGGTCGAAGAGATTTATCAAAGCATCGATCACGACGCCGAAATGAATGAATATTTGGTGGAAACCTATGAGAAATTACAAGAAATGCGACGCATCCGCGACAGCAAAGCCATCATTTTCAACCACAAGATTCTGATGTTCCCTTTTAATTTCTATGCGAAAGTTTTGAAAATGAAAGCCTGGCATTTGTATACCCGGCCGGAATAAACCCCACAAAAAAAGGTTGCGAGCGCAACCTTTTTTGTTGGTTAATCGTTGAAAGTATCGACCATATCCTGAATTGCTGTCGAAGAGAGCGCGATCGGGATCAATAAGAAGTTTCCGCGGATCAAATCTTTTTCTTCGAGTTTGCCTAAGAGCGCTTGGATATCTTCATTGTTTTCGACTTGTTCCTTCAGTTCCTTGGACGTATCAAATTCTAAAATGACAGCTATTTTGCTCGATAAGAGATCGGCAAGCGTGTAGACATGAACACTTACTTGAACGTCACTTTCTTCTAAAGACTGTAATGCCGCGTCCATCAAATCGTTGGCTTCTTGGCTATAGGTATAGCCGGCAGCTTCAAAGTTTTGGTCGATTTTCTCGAAGCTGACACATCCCGTCAATAATGAAAGAATCAAAACAAAGGCTAAAATCAAAAATACTTTTTTCATGAAATCCTCCTCGGCATATATGATCACTACTTTAAATATCATAGTAGAACATTATCACAAATAAATCAAGAATAAAACAAGAAAGAAGAAGAATCTG
>JAAYZB010000232.1 GCA_012515085.1 Acholeplasmataceae bacterium | reverse complement strand
TCATAGAGCAGTAAAGCACGCTGCCGGTGCCGGTGATATCACTCACGGATCGGGTGGCGATGGCGGAAAAAATTGCCGGTTTTAATGGATCCTTTCGGAGCCAACAGCGGTATGAATGTCTGTGGAGGAATCACGATGATTGTGTCCACTGTGGTCTTGACGACCTTGGGATTGCCCATAGAAGGGATTGCCTGATTGCCGGAGTCGATGCCTTGATCGATCTGGGGAGAACAGCTATAAACGAGATCTTAACGTTGGTTTTTCTCACTCTAATGGTTAAAAAAGAGGCGGAGTTGGATGAAGCGATCGACTATCAAGATAAATCCAAGATGGAAGTCATACAGTACAATCAATCAAAAGGGAGTGCCACACCAACCGGGCACTCCCTGGTTTTTTTGCTGATAGAATGCAGAATGACTTGCATGACTACATCGGTTTCAATCCTTGTTCCAGTCTTTGAATTATCACGAGTAATCGTTTTTCGCGTGAGGCTTGACTCTTGAGTGCATAATAAGACTTGGCATAGGTTTTTCTAATGGAAGGCGACATCTTCTGGTATTGTTCAAAAGCTTGAGGATGGGGTTGGATCAACCGGTCAAAAGCGTCCAGGGAAAAGTCCTCTGGGAGATTTTGTCGATGATTCCAGCGCCCTTCTTTTTTGGCCTTCTCCATTTCCTTGATCCCCGATTCCTGCATCAGACCCGCTTGGAAAAGACTCTCGGCCAAATGTTTGTTTTTTTCGGACCAAAGGCTTTTGGGACGTCTTGGGGTAAAGTATTTGCAATAATACCGGTCGTCTATCCGTTGGATGGTACCGTCAATCCAGCCAAAGCAAAGCGCTATCGACAAGGCTTCGTCACTTGTCAGTTTTCCTGGTATATTCTCTTTGTCAAATTGAATCCAAATTCCCTCTGATTGTTCATGATGCTTCAGAAAGAACTCATGACATTCTTGGCGGTTAAGGAACTGGAGTGGGTTCATCGATATCACCTCGAAAAACAGTCTATCACGGTTTAAAGAACTCTGTCAAGGTGAACCAGTGTCCTTGCCGAAACATTCATTATTTCATCAAGAAACAGAGCGGTTCTGTATTCATACGCCGGGATATTTGATATAATTTAGCTAGAAGAAGAATCTTCGTAAGGGAGGAAATCCTTGATGATCGGACACACTGAAGCTACAGAGAAGAGAATATTGCAAGGAGATCTAGTCAAGAACGCAGCCATGAAAGTCCTAATCGGACCGGAAGCGGGATGGAGCGATTATGTCATGCGTCTGTTGGAAGTGGGCATTGGTGGTTTCACGCCCAAACACCAACATCCCTGGCCCCACATCAACTATGTGGTGGATGGCACAGGATCGCTCCTTATGGGAAATGAGACGATGGTTGTCACAGCGGGCTCGTACGCATATATTCCCGCCAATACGCTCCATCAATTCCAAAACTCCGGTACCACCGACTTTAAGTTTATCTGCATCGTTCCCAAGGAAGGACACAAATAACGAAGGCGTTTTCGAAATCATTTTTTCGGAATATTTTTAGTTTTTTCGGATCTGAGAGGATCCTGAAACGATGAATCACCAATATTGACACACCGATCACCGCCAATCGATTATTGGGGAGTCCCTAGGGACTCTCTTTTTTGTGAGACAAAATCAGAAAGAAAGTCTCTGATTCCTTTTCAAAATCGCCATATTAGAGTATAGTGATAAGAGAAACCAATAAAGGGATGATTATTGATGATCCAAAGCGCTCTTTATCACCAACTCCAGTCCAAAATCAAGAAAATCGATTTTTCGCTGTTGTGGCCGGATTTTCATCCTTTTGATTTCGCCCTCTTTGACGAAGAGTCGGTCATGTTGAAGGGGGAGATTCTTCCGAAGACGCATGAATTTCTTGGGAATACAGCCATTCACTATCAAGGTCGACTGCTGGCAACTTGGAAAGTAGACACCGACAGTCCTGAGGATTTGGATGGTTTCGCGAGTCTTTTGGTACATGAGATGTTCCATTGCTTTCAAATGGAACAGCTTGAATCCCGCTATCCCAATGACCTCAGTCTCCTCCGTTACCCCGATAACCTCGACAATTATGAGTGGAAAGCCTATGAGAATCGACTCTTATTGCAGGCGTATGAGGAAAAGAATGAGGCTTTGTTTCAAGAGTTTGTCCAAACGCGCGAGCATCGAACCACCTTGATTGGCGAGATCATCCATCAGGAAGCGAAAGCGGAAACTATTGAAGGCAGTGCGGAATATGTGGGATTGTTGGCACTCAAACAATGTTCTTTGCGACAGTATGACGAGCGAGTTCAAGATTTCGCCCGGAAGCTCTTGGATCCGGCAAATTTGTTTGACATTCGGCGGATGTCTTATGTCACGGGAGTTTTTCTCTTGCTTAATCTTCAAGAACATCAGATCGATGTTGATAAAAATCTCCAGCATCCGCATCCCTTTTTTGATCAGCTTACCGTTCAAGAGACCAATTTAAAATTAGTGAAGACAAGCGGATTTCTCAAAGCTCATTTTGATGCCTATCTCCAGAAGAAGCGAGACACATTCGTTAAATACCGGGCATTATTAACCAACAGACATCCCGGTAATTTTATCATCTGCGGCTATGATCCGATGAACATGATCCGAATCGGTGATGATATCTTGGCAACACATTTGATTTTTTTGGAGTCACAGGGAGAAATCATCAAACTTTTGGAACCGGTGATCCTCAAGTGCCAAGCCAATTCCGACAATGTCATCGAAGCTTATTATACTCGCTGAAAAATACACGCGCTTGTTAAGAGATTTAAAAAAAACGCGAAAAGATGGGAGAAGCCATGGTCACAATTCGCGATGCCACAATGAATGATGCGTTGGGACGCGCCCAAGTCCATTACCGTGCATGGAACGAAACTTATACCGGACTGGTCGATCAACGCTACTTGGATTCCCGATCGATCGAGAAGTGTCTAGAGAGTGGAAAACG
>JAAYZB010000033.1 GCA_012515085.1 Acholeplasmataceae bacterium | reverse complement strand
TTAAAATTCCCTGAGGAAAGCCCAGATTTTTTAGTTGACTTATCCGAATGAATAGGATATAATACCTCCGTATGTGAAACGCATACCGCTCAGAATAGGTCATAAATCCTCTCGGGGTACCTCGATGGCGAGTCTTAAAAAATGAGGAGGTGCAGTCCATGTACGCAGTGATTGAAACAGGTGGAAAACAACTTCGAGTCGAGGTCGGTCAAGAGATCTTCATCGAAAAATTAGAAGTTGAAGAAAACGAAGTCGTCACCTTTGACAAAGTCTTGATGGTTGGCGGCGAAAAAACCAAAATTGGTAAGCCCTATGTTAAAGGGGCAACAGTCACCGCGACGGTAGTCAAACACGGCAAAAACAAGAAAATCATCATTTTCAAGTACGAGCCAAAGAAAAACTATCATCGCAAAAGCGGACATCGTCAACCCTATACCAAATTGACGATAACCGATATCAACGTTTAAGCGTTAGTTTCACTAAAAAAGGAGGACATTCTGATGGTTTTACATCTGAATATAATGGAATGCTTGGCTTCAAAAAAAGGAGTCGGGTCGACCAAAAACGGTCGTGATTCCGCCGGCAGACGCTTAGGCGCCAAATTGGCTGACGGTGAATATTGTACCGCTGGATCGATCATCTACCGTCAACGGGGGACAAAAATCCATCCGGGAGAAAATGTGGGCCTTGGCAAGGATGATACCTTGTTTGCCAAGATCACCGGCATTGTCAAATACGAACGGCTAGGTAAAGACCGCAAACAAGCTTCCGTATATCCGCAGAACTAAAACAGGGAAACCTGTTTTTTTTTGCTTTGAAGGCACTCCTTTGTTTCACCTTGAATATTGTCAAAAAATGCGCTATAATGCTTGCATATGGAGGTGACACAGTGAAATACAAGGCAAGAGATTTATTTGAAAAAACCTATGGTTATATAGCTGCGTCACGACTCTTTTTTTCTCCGGGTCGGGTCAACCTGATCGGCGAACATATCGATTATAATGGTGGCATGGTGTTTCCGTGTGCTTTGTCCCTTGGAACCACCGGATTGATAGCTCTTCGAAACGATCGACAAATCCGCCTTATATCGGGAAACTTTCCTGAAATGGGCGTCATCGAAGTCGACTTGGATCATTTGGAATACCACAATCATCACGGTTGGGCAAATTATCCCAAGGGCATTATCAAAGCAATGCGGGAAAATGGTTATCCGATTCCTCAAGGTTTTGATGTGGCACTAATCGGTGATCTTCCAAGTGGTGCCGGCTTGTCGAGCAGCGCTTCCGTGGAGTTATTAATGGCATTCATGTTGAATGAAACCTTCCGTCTCGCTATTACCCGAAAAGATTTAGCTATTTTAGCTCAAGAAGTTGAAAATCACTATATCAAGGTCAACTGCGGCATTATGGACCAATTCGTTGTCAGTTGTGGCGTAGAAGGCCATGCATTATTATTGGATACGCGAACGCTTGACTACGAGACGATTCCATTACATTTAGGTGATTATGCGATTGTAATCTGTAATTCCAAAGTCAGTCGAGGTTTAGCGGACTCCAAGTATAACGAACGTCGACAAGAATGTGAAGCGGCTCTTCACGCCTTAGAACCTCGTTTTCATGTTCCTTTCCTCTGTATGATTTCTTATCCAGATTTCATTCAGAATCAAGACTTGATCACCGATCCAGTGTTACGTAAGCGGGCAAAGCATGTCATCAGCGAACATTATCGGACCCTTAGATCCTATCATCTGCTTAAGAATCAGGATTTGCTGGGTTTTGGTGAAATGCTTCTCGAATCGCACTATTCGCTTAAAACGGACTATGAAGTCTCGTGCAAAGAATTGGATGTGTTGGTCGAACTCGCTATGGCACATGGGAGTATCGGCTCCCGCATGACAGGCGCCGGTTTTGGCGGATCAACGGTGAATATCGTTAAAAAGTCGGATATCAACCATTTCCGTGATGCCGTGGCCAAAGCCTATTTTAGAGCCACTCATTACGTCCCGGACATTCTGATCGCTGAACCTTCGGATGGGGTCAAAGAACTTGAAAACAGCTAATGATGCAGTGATTCGGAAAGCAACCATGCTTGATCTTGATGCCCTTGTTCTTATCGCCAGAAAAGTGGCCTGTGACCTCCACGAACATGGCATCGATCAATGGTCGGATCAATACCCCTCTTTCGAACACTTTCACTCAGATTTGGACAAAGAAGGTCTCTTTGTTTATACAGATAAAGGTACCATCATTGGCTCAGTCACGATTCTGCCAGAAAATGATCCATTCTATCGCGAGATTCCCTGGCAAAGAAACCATTCCTATGTCTTGCATCGTTTGATGGTATTACCGGAGCGAATGCGGCAAGGAATCGGAAAGCAACTGTTTCTTCATGCAATTCAAATCGCCAAGCAAGCAGCTCAAGCGTCTTTAAAGGTGGATACTCATCCCGATAATTATCGGATGCAGGCATTGATAAACCGTTTGGGATTCACAAAACAAGGCTATATCAAAGGCATGCATCGGATCGGATATGAATTGATCCTTGATGACTTTGCCAACAAGGAGGTGGACTTGAATGTTCATCGATGAAGTCACGTTACAAGTCCAATCCGGAAAAGGCGGCGATGGAATCATCGCTTTTCGGCGAGAAAAACATGTACCCCTTGGTGGACCATCCGGCGGTGATGGCGGCAAAGGTGGATCCGTTCTCTTTGAGGCGGATGAAGGATTGTCCACCTTATTTGATCTACGATATCAAAAATCCATTCGTGCCCAAGCGGGTGAAAATGGCAAAAACAAAAACATGCGCGGAAAAGACGCTGAAGATGTGATCATCAAAGTACCAGTAGGTACCTTGATATATCTAGAAGAAACCAATCAGGTCTTGGCGGATTTGACAAGTCATCGCCAACAAGCGTTGATTGCCAAGGGTGGTCGAGGTGGCCGAGGAAATGCGTCTTTTGCAACATCTCGAAACAAGGCTCCACGAATTCAAGAAAATGGCGATCCTAGCGAGACATTGTCTCTCAGAATCGAGCTGAAACTGCTTGCCGATGTCGGAATCATCGGCTTTCCAAGTGTGGGAAAATCAACATTGATCAGTGCTATCTCCGGTTCAAAGCCAAAAATTGCCGATTATCCTTTCACAACGCTCATCCC
>JAAYZB010000032.1 GCA_012515085.1 Acholeplasmataceae bacterium | reverse complement strand
TATTCGTGTATCATAATATTTATCAATCTTGGTCTTGGGTGGGGGGACATAACGACGATGATCCGGATTTTCTGCATGTGGCATTGAAAGAAGCCAAAGAAGAAACCGGAGTTAAAAAAATCGTTCCGTGGTCGGATGATATTTTTATTATCGACGTCATCTATGTCCATAATCATATCAAAAAAGGTAAATACGTATCAGATCATCTACATTTGAATGTCACGTATCTTTTGATCGCGGATGACACTGATGAATTGATTGTTAAGCCTGACGAGAATTCCGGAGTGCGTTGGTTTTCGCTTGACAATGTATTGGATCACGTTGGCGAAGATCGGATGAAACCGGTCTATCAAAAAGCGATGGAACGAATCAACCAAATCAAACAAACAAGAGGATTCTCGTCTAGTAAATGATTTCATTATCAAAGATTGTTAATAGACAAAAAAAACAACAGTTTGAAGGGAGTGATATCAACGAATAATCTTCAATATCTCTATGGACCGATTCCGTCAAGAAGATTGGGTCAGTCTTTGGGCATTAGTCCAATACCTAAAAAAAACTGTAATTATTCCTGTATTTACTGTCAACTCGGTCGAACTGATAAAATGACCAACACCCGACAACTTTTTTTCCCAGTAGAAGGGATTTTGGCTGAACTGAAACACGTGATCAGTCTAAGGATTCCTTTTGATGTAATTTCGATAGTGGGAGAAGGAGAGCCGACTTTATATTTGGGGTTGGGAGAATTAATAAGCGCAATAAAGACAATCACAGAAAAACCGGTTGCGGTCATTACCAACGGCTCTCTCTTATTTGAACGACAAGTGCAACAGGAATTAAATTTGGCCGACATCGTTTTACCAACACTGGATGCGGTGGATGAATCGATGTTTCGAAGAATCAATCGCTCCCATCGACAACTTCGTTTCAACGAAGTATATCAAGGTTTGATTGATTTTTCGCGGCAATATCCGGGCCATCTTTGGTTGGAAATCATGTTGATGAAAGGTGTCAATGACGAGAAAGACACGTTGCTACGATTCGTCGAGATGCTTAAAAAGATCACTTATGAAAAGTGCTATCTCAATACACCGATTCGTCCTCCCGCGGAAGAAGGTGTCACTGCCATCAGTCATGAACAAATGATTATGGCCGAAAATATTTTGGGAGGGATAGCGATCAGCGAGTTTGCCCGGGGGGGCTTCTCCAGTGGAGTCGACGATGACTATGAAGCGATATTAACGATCATCAAGCGCCATCCGATGAACCAACATGAAATCAATGGGTTTTTGGAATCGCGTCAGGCAGAAGACCCTCAAACGATCATTGATCGCTTAAATCACGACAATCAAGTCAATCGAATTCATTACAAAGGTTATCATACGTACCGTTTGAAATAAAAATGGCAAAAAAAAATCCTTCAATTTGTGAATAGAGGAGTTTTTTTATTAAGTAAGAAAATTAGAAGGCCATTTTGACTAAAGCATTTTCCGCTGCATTGACCAGCTGATAAGCAACCGGCGAAGCGGTCAATGCCGGATGAGTACCGGCTTGGAAAAGAACAATGTCTTCAGCGGTACTGTTTTGACTGATCAAAGCACCGACAACATTGATCAATTCGCCACCGCTGGTCGCGCCGTAAATCTGTCCTCCTAGAACTACTTTACTACCAGCTTCAAAGATTAACCGGACTTTCAGCGTTTCCGCACCGGGCATCCCTCCGGGATGGCGATTAATTGATTCAGCATCGCCAATGACAATTTGATATCCTTTTTGTTTCGCTTCGCGTTCCGTCAAACCAGCTGCCGCAAATGTTTTTTTACCTAAAAAAGTTGAAAAGACACCAATTACACCCGTAATGGTTCGACGAATCGAAAACAAGTTTATGCCAGCGACGCGAGCTTCCGCTGTAGAAATAGAAGCCAAACGCAGTGCTGACGGTTTACCATCGAAAAACGAGACTTTATCAGCAACATCGCCACATGACGTTAGTTGTTGGTTGTGCTCACCAAGGCATCCTCGATATACTTGAATGTTTTAAAAAACGCTATCGGGAATATCCACAAATAGTTTTGGGAGGCTTCCACTTGACGAGCCATGGACTGGGAGAAGTTGAAAGTTATGAAAATCTATCACGTTTGGCAACCGCCTTATTAGCGACTCATAGCCATTTTTTCACCTTTCATTGCACAGGATCAAAAGCGTATCAAACACTAAAAGAATTGATGGGTGACTCGATCAACTACTTATCTACCGGTCAAGAATTAAAAATGTGAAGAGACAAGGGTTTTTTATGTAAAAATTCTAATTAAACTTGGAAAAGCGAAAGGATATCGATATAATGAGTCATAGACCGGTAGAAAACAGGAGAGCAACGTCACACGATTTCTACTAATAGAAGCGAGGATAATTATGGATATAGTCATCAAAACGGATGTTCACAGCGTCAGCCGATTGGCCGCCAATATCATTGCCCGAGTAGTTCGCGAGAAACCCAATTGTGTTTTAGGTCTAGCGACAGGAAGCACACCAATCGGCACTTATCGAGAGTTAATTCGGATGCACAAGGAAGAAGGCTTAGACTTTTCGCAAGTAAGCACGTTCAATTTAGATGAATATCTCGGTGTGGGACTTGCCTTGGACAAGCCCTACAAGGAAGATCAAAGCTACGCGCGTTTCATGGTTGAGGAATTGTTTCATCAACTTAACATCAAGCAAGAAAACATCCACCTTCCCGACGGATTGACAAAAGATCCGGATGAATTTTGTAAAGCGTATGAACAAGCGATACGGGATGCCGGTGGCATTGATCTGCAACTATTAGGGATTGGGGGCGATGGCCATCTTGCCTTCAATGAACCAGGGACGCCTTTTGATTCGCGCACGCATGTGCAATTATTGACGGATCAGACTCGGAAAGACAATTATAAGGCGTTTTTTCATCCAGCCGGTATGACGTGGGAAGAAATGCCGACAAAAGCACTCACCATGGGAATTGGAACGATCATGGAGGCGAAAGAGTGGCTGGTGATTGCCACCGGATCCAGCAAGGCAGAGATTGTAAGACAATCATTGGAAGGCGAAGTATCAACACGGGTAACAGCGTCGGTCATTCAGATTTACCCAAGAAAAGCCACGGTTATATTAGACAAAAAAGCGGCCGCTAATCTTCAAGGCGATTCATCAAGCAACCACTAATCAAAATACGACGGGGAAGCAACGAAGCGCCTCCCTTTTTCTTTGCCCAAAGTCAGGCTACTTGATTGCTTAGATAACCACGGATGAAGGTAATCTTCACAGAAATTACATTGAAAAATGATCCCATGTCACTTATAATTTATAAGGATATGATATTGTTTTACTTTAAGGAGTCTAAAGACCGATGATCAACGAACTTAAACCCGAAGAGTTTACGCGGATAATGCCACTGATCCATTCGCTACCGACTGAACAAACAGTGACAATTCAATCCGTCGTTCTCAGAAATACGAATGGCCGGATTTTCGTCGATAACGTTGAAAATCCTAAAACAGCTTTAGTTTGGGTCCTTTACTGCATGTTCTATTTTCTGGGCGATCCAGAGAATCCTGATTTTATTGATCCATTACCGATGTTTTTCAAAACCGAATTGATACCGATGAATGAAGCGTGTGGCTGTAGTTGTTTCATCACAACCTTGTTGGAAGATCATGGCTGGAAGATGGCTCTTGATCACTTGTTTCAGAATTCGCCAGTCGAAACCGGATGTCGATTAGCTTTCTTTTTTGATGTGAAGAGTTTTCAAGCACAAAACGGACAATCTGGGCGATTGTCAAACATCTTACCAATCAATCAAATGAT
>JAAYZB010000001.1 GCA_012515085.1 Acholeplasmataceae bacterium | reverse complement strand
CGAGAAAGCCAGTGGTGATCGAACTCTATCATCGCTTGAAGCGCTATTTTCCCATTACCTCCCTGAAAATGCTTCATGGCGAGATGAAAGATGATCAGAATGCTCCCCTTCTCATCTCGACCATTCCTCAACTTATCCATTATCAAGCAGAGTTCGATCTCCTTATTCTCGATGAGATCGATGCCTATCCCTTTCGGGGAAATGTCTATCTCAAAAGACTTGTACAAAAGGCGCTGAAACCGACAGGGATCTTGTTGCAAATGTCGGCGACCATGGATTTGGCTATTCAAAAAGAAATCGAGCAATCGTCGATTCGTTTTCTCCGGATTTCCGAACGCTATCATGGGCACCCCTTGGATCTTCCTCGCTGTGTTCAAGTGACGAATCTCTATCGGTCGCTTTCTCGCGGCGTTTTACCCGAAGAGATCGCGCTGATTTTAAAAAAGTGGCAGAAAGATAAAAAACCAATCTTGTGTTTTGTGTCGAAAGAGACACTGGGGCGATTGGTCGTTAAAGCACTCCAGCAAAGAGCCTTTTCCGCCGAACTTATTTATAGTCAGACGAAGCAGCCATATCGCATCTTGGATCAATTTCGGCGACAGGAGACGGAGATACTCGTGACGACAACGCTTTTGGAGCGTGGCGTCACCTTCCCCCACTTGTCGGTCATGGTGATGGATGCCGATCATCCAATCTTTACCCGGGATGTATTGATCCAGATATCCGGCCGGGTTGGAAGGCATCGGGAGTCACCCTCGGGGGAGATTTTGTTTTGTTCAAAGCACAAAACCAAGGCGATGGTCACGGCGATTCGAATGATCCGGCAAATGAACGAGTTGAAAAATAGTGGGAAAAAGGTCACATGATCTGTTTGTTCTGTAGTGCGGTCTTCGTCGTCGAACTCACATTTGAAACACTGTTTCATCCTCCCAAACTGTGCCCGACTTGTCAAAAATTGTCAAAGACAAAGCCCCATCTGGAAGTGATTCCGACGAGGCTCGGAGAGATCCATTACTCTGTTCTGATACCCAGTGACAATGCCGACAAAGAACAGCTGAATCGACTTCAACCGTTTTTGACGGAATCACTGGAAATCGCCCTATCAAAGCAAAATGAGGACTCGATCATCCTTTGGATCGATCGAGTGGAATTTGGCACGTTCCAGCAATGGTTCCCCGCGTTAGGCGGGTATCAACACTATCAGTTTCTCTCGCTTTTCGCCTTTGATTTTTCTTATTACCTCGAGTGGATATAACCTGAGAAATTTACAGTGTATTTGTTGTCACCGATCAAAAAGGATGATATAATAAAATTGCAGTTAAAATTGAATAAGGAGTGATGAGAATGAAGCTTGATGTAAGAGGGACCGGCGGACTCGAAATCTCCGAAGCCATTCGTGGTTACTTTGAGAAAAAACTCCGAAAGATCGAAAAGGTCTTCAGTGGAGAACTCGAAGCGTTCGCCGTCTGCAAACTGTACCGTGACTTGACCAAAGTTGAGGTGACGATCCCGATCAAATTCATCACAATCAGGGCGGAAGTCGAAGACAAAGACTTGTATGCCGCCATCGACAAGGCCGTCGATAAACTGGAAGCGCAGATTCGGAAGAACAAGCACAAAATGAATCGCTCGCTTCAAGAGAAGATTGGGCTCAAAGATGTCTTTTCCAATAGTGATTTGAACTTTGAAGACTTGGAAAAAGAGCTGATTTCCCCAATCAAAAAGAAACGGATTCAACTCGATATTTTGTCACTCGATGAAGCCATCACCCAGATGGAACTCTTAGGACACGACTTCTTCATCTACTATAACGAAGACAAGGAAGTCTGTGTGCTCTATCTTCGAGAAGACGGAAAATACGGACTTATCGAAACCCATTAGTTTTTCCAAGTGACCTTAAAAGGTCACTTTTTTTGTTTGGTGCTGTCTAATTCAGTTGTATGTACCCCCTAGTTCATGGTATGATATAGGGTGAATTAAAGAGGTGAACACGGTGTTTAAACTATTTGATCCCAACAAACGCATACTCAAACGATTAGAAAAAATGGCCGATCAGGTTCTGGCGTTATCAGAGGAATACCAGAAACTTTCTGATTCTGAATTGCAGGCAAAAACAACCGAATTCCGCGAAAGACTCCAAGCGGGTGACACAATGGACTCGCTCCTCATCGAGGCGTTCGCAACGGTTCGCGAAGCCTCTACCCGTGTCACGGGGATGACCCCGTTTCGAGTTCAGGTCATGGGTGCCATCGCGATCCATGAAGGCAACATCGCTGAAATGAAAACCGGTGAAGGAAAAACCTTGACCGCGGTCATGCCGGCGTATTTGAACGCACTTCCAGGCGAAGGAGTACACATTGTCACGGTGAACGAATACTTGGCCGGACGGGAAGTCAATGGAGAAATCGGTGATTTATTCCGATTTTTAGGCCTCTCTGTCGGACTCAACATCCGCGATCTGACGAGCGATGAAAAACGCGAAGTGTATCGCTCGGACATCTTGTATTCCACCAACAACGAATTGGGATTTGATTACTTACGGGATCACATGGTGATCTATAAAGAAGCCATCGTCCAGCGGCCTTTGAACTTTGCAATCATCGATGAAGTCGACTCGATTTTGATCGATGAAGCGCGCACACCACTCATCATTTCCGGTGGGGAGAAAAACACCGCGGAGCTTTATAAACAAGCAAACTATTTCGCGATTCGTCTCGATAAAGAGGCGGATATCGATATCGATATCAAAGACAAATCGATCAACCTGACGGAAACCGGCATAAAGAAAGCGGAAACCTTCTTTAACTTGGAAAACTTGTATGATGTCACAAACGTCAACCTTTTACACCACATCAATAACGCCTTGCGAGCCAACTTCATCATGGCCAAAGATGTCGACTATGTCGTCCAAGACGGCAAAGTCATCATCGTCGATCCCTTTACCGGCCGCCTGATGCATGGCCGGCAATTCTCGGAAGGCTTGCATCAAGCCTTGGAAGCGAAAGAAGCCGTCGAGGTCAAGAAAGAAACATCGGTTTTAGCCACCATCACTTTCCAGAATTTCTTCCGAATGTATAAGAAACTCTCCGGTATGACCGGTACGGCAAAAACCGAAGAAGAAGAATTTCGAAACATCTATAACATGACCGTCGTGGAGATTCCCACGAATGTCCCCGTCATCCGCATCGATGACAACGATTTGATTTTTGCGACCATGGAAGCGAAATACAAAATGCTCGCCGAAGAAATCGAGCGGCGTTATCGCATGGGGCAACCGATCTTGGTCGGAACGATTTCAATTGAAAGTTCGGAATTGCTCTCAAGCCTCTTGAAACGCCGGGGAGTCAAGCACGACGTGTTGAACGCCAAACAACACGAACGCGAAGCCGATATCGTGGCCAAAGCCGGGTTGACTGGCCAGGTAACGATTGCGACCAACATGGCGGGCAGGGGAACCGATATCAAGTTGGGACCGGGAGTCAGAGAATTGGGTGGACTTGCGGTCATTGGTACGGAGCGCCATGAAGCGCGCCGGATTGACAATCAGTTAAGAGGTCGGAGCGGCCGTCAGGGCGACCCCGGTTATTCGCGGTTCTTCTTATCCGCCGATGACGATCTTCTTCGCCGATTTGGCGGTGACCGCTTCAAACGGATGCTGTCGATGATCACGATGCAAAAAGGGTCGGAAACGGAAATGCCACTGGACTTTACGATGTTTTCGAAACTGGTCCTTCGGGCGCAACATCAGATCGAAGGTCATAACTTCGATCGCCGGAAAACCGTTTTGCAATACGATGAAGTGCTCCGGAAGCAGCGCGAAATCATCTATCAACAACGCACGGATGTCTTATTCTTGGATTCGATCGAACCTTTAGCCAACACGATGATCGAATCGACGTTAGACCGGGCGATTCAAGCCCACTTGAACGACCGCCAAGCGCTCATCACTCTTTTAAACAAATTCTTTCCAAAAGATGCGCTTGATCCTAATCAGCTCTTGGGAGCCGTCGATCCGACGGAGACGATTCTAAATGCCTACAAGAAAGAAATCAACGAGAAAAAAACGTTGGTCGGAGATAAAATCTATAACGACTTTTTGAAAGCCGTCACCCTTCGGGTCGTCGATACCTACTGGGTTCAGCACATCGATGCGATGAGCGAGCTGCGCCAATCCGTCGGCTTGCAGAGTTATGCGCAAATCAACCCTTTCCGCGAATATCAGGAAATGGGATTCCAAATGTTTGAGACGATGGTGGAGAACATTCAAAACGACGTGACCCGCTTTGTCTTGAAAGCCCAAGTCCGCCAAAACACCGAACGGGTCCAAGTCGCAAAACCCATGTCGATGAGTTCGGGCAAGGAAGATGAAACCCGCAAACGCACCCCGATCAAAGTCACGCAAAAAGTTGGCCGTAACGACCCCTGTCCATGCGGTAGCGGCAAAAAATATAAATACTGCCACGGGAGAAACGAGTAACTAGGTGATACAATGACAGCCTTAGAATTAAAGACCTTGATGGTCGCCTTGAAAGAACGACTGGAATCACTGGAAGAGATGGTCATGGTCGGAAAACAAACGAATCGTCTGAATGCTTTGGTGGAAGCGACCTATCTTCCCGATTTTTGGTCGGATCGTCACGGCGCCCAAGCGGTGATCGCCGAACAAAACAGCATTAAGGCCACGCTTCAGGAACTCAAGGATCTGAAAGATTTGTTTGAAACGATCGAGATCACCGAGGCTCTCGCCGAAGAAGATCCCGATTTGGATCTT
>JAAYZB010000031.1 GCA_012515085.1 Acholeplasmataceae bacterium | reverse complement strand
TCCGTGTCTTCCGCTTCTAAAAGTGGGATGATTTTTCGGGAAAGTTCGAGCGTTTGATCGCCGTCTTGACGATTCTCAATCCAAGTTTTGAAGAACGCTTTTAATTCCTCGCTCTTCAGTTCAGCCTCACGGGTCACGACGAGATTCTGGATGCGGTCGCGAAGCGCATTTTGAGCAACCGTCATGCCAAAACCAAACTCGGCATTGTCTTCAAAAAGCGAGTTCGCCCAAGCAGGTCCCCGGCCTTCCGCATTCTTTGTATAAGGAGAAGCAGGGAATGAACCACCGTAAATGGATGAACAGCCGGTCGCATTGGCGATCACCATGCGTTCGCCAAAGAGTTGGGTCGCAAATTTGATGTAGGGTGTTTCCCCGCAGCCGGCGCAAGCCCCAGAGAATTCGAATAGCGGCCGTTCAAATTGCACGTTCTTATACGTGGTCTTTCCGACCAAATTAGCTTTGGGGGTCACTTCATTATAAAGATATTCCGCCCGGAGATGTTGCTTTTCTTCAATCTGTTCGCCAATGGGCGAGAGTTTCAAGGCTTTGTTGGGGGCCGGGCAAGTGTTGACACAAACGGCACAGCCGGTGCAGTCCAACACGGACACTTGAATTCGATACTTCAAGCCTTCCAAGCCTCGGCCTTTGGCATCGAGGAAAACGGTGCCTTCAGGTGCCTTGGCCGCTTCCGCTTCCGTTGCGAGGATTGGCCGGATGCAGGCATGCGGACAGGCATAGGAACATTGGTTGCATTGGATGCAGTTTTCACTGAGCCACGTTGAGACCTCTTCCGCAATGCCGCGTTTTTCATAGGCAGCAGTACCCGCGGGGATCATGCCGTCTTCATAGCCTAAGAAGGCGCTCGTCGGCAAGTCGTATCCACGGATCTGATTGACCACGTCCGCCACATTCTTGACGAAATCGGGACGATTCGGATCGGTGTGGGTATTGAGGGGCAAGTCTTTCCATTCGGGTTTGACAGTGACTTCCACAAGTCCCTTGGCACCCCGGTCCACCGCTTCAAAATTCATTTTAACTATTTCTTCGCCTTTGCGGCGGAAGGTCTTCTCTGCGAAGGATTTCATCGCTTTTTGCGCCTTTTGATAAGGCATAATCTGCTCGTTCAGTTTGAAGAAGGCGGATTGCATGATGGTGGAGACCATTCTGACATCGCCGATTTCTTTTGCCAGTTTATACGCATCGATCAAGAAAAGCCGCGCTTTGTTCTTCGCCAAGGTTTTTTTGACATCGTTTGGCAAGAATTCTTCAATCGTTTCCGGCGAATGCGTTGTCGACAGTAAGAACACGCCGTTTTTGCGGATTCCACGGATCAATTCAAACCGGTGGACATAACTTTCTTGTGAACAAGAGACGAAATGGGGATCATTGACGAGATAAGTCGAACGGATCGGATTTTTTCCGAAACGGAGATGCATTCTCGTGACACCACCGGATTTCTTGGAGTCATAAGAAGCATAAGCTTGTCCATAAAGGGAAGTGTAATCGCCGATGATTTTGGAAATATTTTTGACCGCCCCAACGGTTCCGTCGGACCCGAGTCCAAAGAAGAGGAGTTCGGTTGTCGCTGGATCGGCAACATCCGGCGATTTGTCAACCGGTAAACTGGAATGATTGACATCGTCCACGATGCCGATCGTGAAATGATCTTTTTGTTTTCCAGCCAAATTCTTATAGACGGCAAAAATTTGGTTGGGCGTGGTATCTTTTGATGAGAGACCATAGCGACCCCCGATCACGATCGGAGCGTCATCCATGTCATAAAGAACACCCTTCACATCGAGATAGAGCGGTTCACCGATCGCGCCGGGTTCTTTTGTCCGATCAAGCACTGCGATGCGTTTGACACTTTTCGGCAAGGCTTTCAGGAAGTATTTTTTCGAGAAGGGGCGATAGAGATGAACAGCGATCAAGCCGACTTTTTCACCTTGAGAAACTTTATAATCGATGACTTCGCGAATGGCTTCGGTCACCGACCCCATCGCAACGATGATGTCGGTTGCATCTTTTGCTCCATAATAGCTGAATGGTTGATAATCGCGACCGGTCACCTTGGAGATTTCCTTGAGATACATGGCGACGACATCGGGAATCGGTGTATAATATTTTTCCTGCACTTCTTTCGCTTGGAAGTAGACGTCATCGTTTTGCGCCGTCCCTTTGGTTACAGGATTTCCGGAATGAAGGGCGCGATCACGAAATGCCTGGACTTTTTCCCGATCCAGCAATCGGTCAAAGACATCATAGTCCATGACTTCGATTTTATTCACTTCACTCGATGTACGGAAACCGTCGAAAAAATGCATGAAAGGAATGCTGGTTTTGATCGCCGCCAAGTGGGCAACCCCGGCAAGATCCATGGTTTCCTGAACTGACCCGGATGCTAAAATCGCAAATCCGGTGGGACGAGCGGCCATCACGTCTTGATGGTCGCCAAAAATCGAAAGGGCATGCGCCGCGAGCGATCTTGCGGCTACATGAATAACTCCCGGTAACAATTCCCCGGCAATTTTATACATATTGGGTAATTTGAGCAGCAGTCCTTGGCTTGCGGTAAAGGTGCTTGTCAAAGCACCGGAGATAAGCGAGCCATGAACCGTTCCGGCTGCCCCAGCTTCGGATTGCATTTCCACAACTTTCACAGGCATTCCAAAGAGATTCTTCTTTCCCTGCGCAGCCCACTGATCGACGTATTCCGCCATCGGGCTTGACGGGGTAATTGGATAGATGCCGGCGACTTCGCTAAATGCATAGGCGCAATAAGCGGCTGCCTGGTTTCCATCCATGGATTGATAGATTTTTTTCGTTGCCAAATTGAACGACCTCCCATATCAAATGTTGTATCTGTCCAATCAATTATTATATCGTAAAATCACTGACACTTCAACGTTTATTTGCCACTCAAAGGATCCTCAACCGTTTTCATTTCACCTCAATCAGTGAAATCGGATGGTCTTGAGTGGCACAAACCAAGTGAAAATCGTCGATGATGAGTCCTTCACGGTCAAAGACCTGACGATAAGTAGTCATCGCATCGTCTTTGGTATTACATTCCTCGGATAAATGCGCTAAGACAATCGTCTTGGTTTTTTCTCCCAAGACATTAGCGATCAAGAAGGCGCTGTCTTCGTTAGATAAATGTCCTTGATCATCCAAGATGCGTTTTTTTAAGAGCCAAGGACGATCGGAATCAAGAAGGAGCGAAGGTTCATGATTTGCTTCGATGATATAAGCATCCGCATTGCGGATCAAATCAAACGTCTTCTGGGGAAAATATCCCGTATCGGTCATATAAACGAGGGATTTCCCTTGTTCGTGAAAGCGAAAACCACAAGGCTCCAGCGCATCGTGATAGGTCATGAAAGGGGTGACCAAAAACCCATCAAGAATAAGGGGATTCTGGAGATCCAATATCCGAAAACACGCATCATCCAAATTATCTTTGATCCGAGATGCGAGATTTTTATACGTGCCGCCAGTCAGATATACTTGCGCCTGAGTTCGTTTTTGGATCGTTACCAATCCGGATGTATGATCGCCATGTTCATGCGTCAAAAAAATGAAATCCAGTTCGTTGAACTTGACCCCAGCTTCCAAAGCGCGGGCACAGATTTGCCGGTAAGAAATACCCGCATCAATCAAAATTTTATGTTCACCAATTTCCAGATAGGTTGCATTTCCACCCGACCCGGAAGCCAATACCAAAAATCGCATCATCATCACTCCATTATCCATTATAGCCGATTGCGCTCAAAATGCCGGAGGGAAAAGAAAAAAACTTGGGTCTGTTGACCCTAGTTTTTCTCAGATTCATCGGATTTTTCCTTGAGTTTTTCCAGTTCTTCTGCCACGAGTCGATCCTTTTCCTGAAGAAGTGCTTGTTGCTTATGAAGTGTCACTTCTTTGACGATGTTCATGATTTCCAAAATCCCGATCATCATAAAGATAATGACCACGATCGCATAAAGGAAATTGAGTCTTCCCGAAAAGATCGAGTGGTAAATATCCCCTAAGAAAGCGGACTT
>JAAYZB010000231.1 GCA_012515085.1 Acholeplasmataceae bacterium | reverse complement strand
CTGGCCTACATATCGCTGAAAATGGAATTGCATTGGAGGTCAACCCCTATCGGAAAAGTGCGTAAAAGCCTGCCTTTCTTTAAGGAATTGGCCTATGAATATTTTACACAAAAAAATTGACAGTACCTTTTAAATGGTTATCAACAAAAGACTGAGATGATTCAACGGAATCTATCTTTATGATGGCGGGGCGATCTGCTGCATATAAAGTGCTTTCACCGGATCCGAATTCTAAATATCGGACACATAAATCTAAGTGTTTATGTAGTAAATCAAGTTCGCCCTTTGTCATCGTCATGATTAATGTCCTTCCGTGCCAGCTCAGCATCCTGATTGACAACGACTACATTAGCCGTTTGTAAGTATTGGCGAAAGTTCTGTCTGAGGTGGAGGCACTAAGAGAAAAAGGTAAAAGATGCCTTCTGGTCTGTAAACGCGCCGAGCCATGCAAACCAGTAAGCTCTGACAATTCGTTTTCGGTGCCCGATTGTTTCCGTATCGCGAAACAAACGAGCCAGAAAACCCCTATTCCGGAGCTCCGCCGAAATCGCGATTCGCTGCCTCATGGAACCGATTTCAGCGATACGGGTTAGCAGAATTCTTCCCTGCGCGGCAGCCAGATGGCTCAAAAGCTTGGCTACCCTAGGTGATTCTGTTTCTGCCATTCGCCACAACTCTTCGATGGCGACTGCGTGAGAGTTAATTCGTCTTAACTTACCGCTGATCGATTGATCATTCACAATAGACCCCGGCGTCAAGCGATAATAGTAACTTTGCTTTGGTGTGTAGGCAACCCGATCTGCCTTCGGCTGAACAGTCGCAACCCAAAGAAGGTCATTGATGGCAAGCAGCCCGTCCTTGAAACGGATGGCATGCTTGCGTAGAAACTCCCGCTTGACCATAGTCATATATATGTAGCCACACCACTCCCCTTCGTTGAACGTCGTTTCAAACCAATCTACCCCCGACATCACACCCTCCGGCTTTGGCAGAACCACAAGAGGGTGATCGTTCATATCGCCGGGTCTCTCATGGAAACGCCAACCGTTACACATCGCGACATCGAGGTCAAGTGATGTGGATAAATGGAAAAGGTCGGCCAGATAAGAAGGGGAAACCGTGTCGTCTGAATCGATGAAAACGACGAATTCGCCCGATGCCGCATCGACACCAGTATTCCGCGCCGTTGACACGCCGCTGTTGGGCTGATGAAAGACCTTTACCCTGTCCCGTGATCCCGCATACATATCAAGGATTTCCCCTGTTCTGTCGGTTGATCCATCGTCAACAAAGATCGTCTCAAAGTCGCGGAACGTCTGGCTGTCGAGCCCCTCAAAAAGCATCGGAAGCCAAGGTGCGACGTTGTATGCTGGAATAACAACTGTAACAAGACAACGTACACTCATATATATTTTTCCTTCATGATAATGGTGTCCAGCGCTCAGGTGTTTTATTCTAACGCGATGCCAAACGAATTGTCGGTATAAAGATGTCGGACTTTCCGGATCAGGACATTTTATTGCCCATTCTCATTGTTTTATAACTTACACTATCCCTTTGCGAAAACGGCAGAACCATGATTACAAAAAATGTATAGTGAGTTAGTTTCTCTCTGTCAAGAAATTTCAAAACAGAAATTTAAAAATTATACCAAGTTGCATTTTGTTCTAAAATACCTTAATAAAGATAAATTAGTCCGTCCTGAAAAATGCGGCCTGGAAGCCTTGTAAACATTGAGAATGTTCTTTGAAAATTGAAGAAAATTGCGGATTTGAGGTTGATTTTTCTCGGGAAATGTGCTATAAGTATTTGAAATGATAACACATATTCCAGAAAGGCAACTTCATATGTACGAGACCTTCTTTTCGGATATTCTCAATAAAGAGAATCGTCAATCAAACGAAACAGGTGCTTTTGAGTGAATCTCCCAGGAACCGGATTTATTCCCTGGCAAAAAATGACGATGGTTTGATTCTTTCCCACATGGAATACCAACACAACGTCGCCGATG
This sequence comes from Acholeplasmataceae bacterium, assembly GCA_012515085.1. Taxonomy (GTDB): domain Bacteria; phylum Bacillota_I; class Bacilli_A; order Izemoplasmatales; family Hujiaoplasmataceae; genus JAAYZB01. Next base: position 1,618 of record JAAYZB010000231.1, on the reverse strand, counting down.
TAAAGACCCTGGGACAGGTCATCGGAACCCTCAAGAAGAACGTTGGCCAGGCGCCGCAGGAGCTCACGGCAGATCGGGGTTTTGATTAGTCTCTCAAAAAGCAGGAGAACTGTCGCAGGCGCTGGGGAGTAAAGCAACTGCCGATTCCGAAGAAAGGCAAGACGCCGCATCCGAACGGTGACAAGCCCTGGTTCAAAAAGGCCTTGAAACAAAGGGTCAAGATTGAACCGGTCATCGGCCATCTCAAGCGCGACCATCGGATGAATCGCTGCCGGTACAAAGGTGCCACAGGCGACACCGTCAATGTAATATGGGCCACGTTAGCCTGGAACACGAAGAAAGTAACCCATCTGCATCGGCAAAAGGAAGAAAAGCAGGTACAAAGCGAGATGAAACGGGCCGCATAACGGAAAAACGGAATAAGAAGTCTCTTTCATCCGCAAACTATCTTCATTTGTCAAAGAGCTATAAAAAACCTATTTTTCAGGACGGACAAATTAGTATTAAAAGTCGAAAACGAGCAAAAAATAGCCTTAATAGTTGAAATTATCAATGGGTGAACTGGAATTCACCGTTTGTGGCGCAACGATCTCGTCGACTTTGTCCACTGGCTTGATAGGCCGTGATAATTTCACGCCGGTATTCTTTGCTTTCTTATTTGCAGATCAGTGACGACGAGAAAAATGGAGAATCAACAATGATGAACTTGTTTGGAAAGATCAGAGCCAAATTGTGGAGATTATCAATGAAAGGGCTACCTCGGGGGCCCCATGTAACCAGATACTTCATGTATCGCCAATTGCAGAGTGTCGGAGAAACGTTGTCCAGCAGGGAAGGAGATGTACTCGCTATTAGCGAGTCCAAGAAACTTTGTGATGTACTCGGCATTAAACCAAGATCATTGATAGAGGCGAATTATCCGAATCATAACTTCCTGTCGCTTCAGTTTCCTGATAAGTCATTCGATTTCGTGTTCTCTGATCAGGTCTTAGAGCATGTAGAAGGTGATCCGCAGCAAGCAATCAACGAAAGTTGGAGGGTGCTCCGTCCCGGTGGCATTGCTATACATACTACTTGCTTTATCAATCCTATCCATGGTTGCCCAAGTGATTATTGGCGCTTCACGCCCGAAGCGCTAAGATTTTTGGGAAGTAGGTTCTCAAGAGTACTGGATTGTGACGGTTGGGGGAATTTTGAAGCGTGGTTTTTGATCCGCGATGGGCTTCGGTTTGACGGAATACCCCATGCTAAATGGCACCCTCTTCATCGTATTGCTACAAGAAATGATCCGGAGTGGCCTATCGTTACATGGATTGTTGCTCAGAAATAGCATGCAAGATTCGGAAATGCTAGAGAGATTGACATTCTCTATTGGCTAAAGTTCTGTCAACGTAGCCAATCGTCTGGCTGTCAATCCCCTCAAAAAGTATCGGATGCCATGCGGCCAATTGATATGCGAATGACAAAGGTCACGTGACGACATGCATGCATCCCGGGTTCGACAGTGCTAGGCAAACGATTCGGTGATAGCTGAGTCATTGCATTCATTTACGCGATGGTCGATTTTTGGTCGTGTGCCTACGTTTTTAGGGGGTCATTTGGATGCCTTGCATCCGTT
>JAAYZB010000230.1 GCA_012515085.1 Acholeplasmataceae bacterium | reverse complement strand
TTTTACGGAGAATTCGATGGCAAGCGCGACAAACGAGTTCTTATAAAAATCATTGGAGAATGATTTTTTATTGGGACATTCGTCGCCCTTGGCTATTTATTTAGGCAGATGGATTTATGTATTTTAGAAGCGGGTGTTTCAATAATAATGAGGTATAAAAACGAAAGGAAGATTTTATGATCACGGCACTGGTCAATGAGAAATTGTTGGGAATAGAAGGAATGGAGTATTTATCAGAACGGTTCCCGGCCGTGAATTTTCTCACGGATGAAAGCTAAGGCGAGAGTGCGGATGTTGCCATCGTTCTCCCGCGATATTTTCGCCGTCATCCCCTGGAAAATCATCCCAATTTGCAATTTGTTCAATTATTAATGGTGGGATTGGATCGATTTGATCTCCAAGAGGCAAATAAAAGAAAGATCACAGTGGCCAATGCTCAAGACGTATTTTCCAGTACAACCCTCGGAAGATATTCTCACGAAGATATTGGTCATGAATCGAAATGTCAAACACTACTATCAAGCGATGGAGCGAGGAAGTTGGGAGCCAATCATGGGTGAACCGGAACTCACCGATGCGACGGTGGGGGTATTGGGAACCGGATCTATTGGCAGAGAATTGGCAAAGAAAATTCAAGGATTCGCAACCCGGCTCATTGGCTATCGGCGTTCCATAGGCGAAGTGATAGGATTTTCGGAAATATATCACGGCGAACAAGGCCTTCGGAAAGTGATTCAGGAGAGCGACTATTTGGTTGTCGCTTTACCTCTCAATCGAGAGACCAAAGGATTGTTGGACAAAGAAAAACTGGCACTTATGAAACCATCGGCTCTTTTGATCAATGTTGGCAGAGGAGAAGTGGTGGATCAAGAAGCCTTGGCAAATTTGTTGAAAAACCGACATATACGCGGAGCCGCTCTCGATGTCACCACACCGGAACCGCTTCCTCCGGATCATGAATTGTGGCGGATGGATCATGTTTTCATTACTCCGCACAATGCGGTTTCGAGTCCACAACTACCATTTCGCTTGGCTAAGCTATCTGGAGACAATTTGGCTCGATTTCTTAATCACGAGCCTGTTGTCAACCAAGTAAGATAAAAAATACGTCCTTTCGAATGATGAAAGGACGTTTTTTGTGAGGATCAGTCATCGTCTCTTTGTGTGACGACTCCTTGATATTGTTGATTGATATAGTCGAATTTTTGATTAATAGCGGCACAATCTGCCAGAAATTGTGTTTGAACCGCTTCCTCTTGCCAGGAACGAGAATAAATGATGGATTCTCCATCATCGGAGAAGAAATTTTCATTAAACAAACCCGGCAGCTTGTGAGAGTAGAAGACATCGGTTCCGGAATCGAAAATGGAATCCGCCAAATACAGATTTGAATCGAATTGAATCCCTAATAAATCCAAAATCGTCGGAACAATATTGTGTGGTGAAGCAAATTTTGTGATTGTTGTGTCATCCGCCTTCGATAGATTCAAATATGCATCAGTTAATAGGGGATTGTATAGTAAAAAAATCGTCTCATACATTTGAACTTTATAGTATTGCTCGCTTGACGCATCGTGGATTGCCAGATGCAATTTGGAATAATAGACATTATGATCGCTGTAGATACAGATTAACGTGTCATCCATAAGATCTTTTTCAGAAAGCTCATCCAGCAATAGACCCAGTGCCCGATCGAAGTCCATAATAGCTGCTTGATAATGACGGATGCGGGCTTTGTTTTTATCGGTGCTTCCCGATAATATATTATGCCACTGTCCGGTCTTTTCTGCTTGGCGGATCGCTGGAAAATATCCGAGTTCTTCAAATAACAACTTATTTTCTTCACCGTAATCATAAGGCCCATGCGATGATAAAGAAGTCCAGTAACTATAAAACGGCTCATCATCATCGACCAGTTCGGGGAGAATTTTACTCATGGTTAGGGAATCCAGAGTATAATCGCCATCCCATGCCCAAATTTCTTCTTTCGGATAGATGTCGGGGTGAAGAAAGACTTCTTCAAATCCAAGTTGGGGCATCAAATCGCCACGAAGATAAAAACTTGCCACATTGTCATGGAAATAAGCCGTTTTGTATTCATCTTTCAGACGGTTAGGCAACGTAAAGGGAAGATCATAAGTGTAGAATCCAGGGTTGAACGTTTTGGTCGGAACATTGCCGGCAATGCCGAGCATCTCCGAGACGTTGGTTTTGTTTTCAGAATAAGTATTGGCAAAGTAAAGTCCCGCTTGAGTCAGATAATATAAGTTGGGAGTCAACACTTCATTGATCGCGAACGGTTGACCGGATTCCAACATAATGGTGATGATGTTTTTTCCCTCCAACAGTCCGAAATACTCGGTTGGTTCTGATAAATTTTGAGTGATGGGATCAATTGGATCGACTGGTGATTCCCCAGTGTCGATGGTGGATTGATCGGATTGATTGTTGCTTGGAGGGGCGGTCGTCACTATTTCAGGTGCATTGGAGTCTGATTCAATTTTAAGAAGGTTTTCTGCTTCCTTTAGATAATAACCAAAAGTGCCAAATTTTTGTAGATTGGCTCGTTTATAAGTTGTGATGTTTTCAAGGTTGCTGTATTTTTCAAATGCGGGAATTTGACTGGTCAGTAAAGCAAAAGCAAATAAACTGAGAAAAGCGGCCAGCGGTAAGGCTTTGGGATAATAATGTCGGATTGGCGAGCGTTTTTTAAATTTGCCAAGAAGTAGTAAGTAACTCAACAGAAAGATCAAAGAGACCACGGATGCCGTAACGATGCTGTCAATGGATAAAAATTCAAAGCGGAAGACGGCAGCCGCTTCACCAATCAACTGCAATTGTTGCAAGGTAAACAAGTCGAAATAGACATCGTGCATTGTGGCGTTGATCATATATAGCGCAATATCGATTGCAAACAAAAAGGCCAAATAAGCAAAGGATAATTTATTTGACTTGATGAGCAAAATGATGGAAGATAGGAGGAAAGCCAAAGACATGTCCACAATGAAGTATTCGGGGAGAACCGAAAAATTCATCCAACGGAATGTGATGGCTTCCATGATGATGAAAAAGAGCATGAACAGGAAAATCATCAACCCTTTTTCCACAATGACACGTTTCATATGACAGGCCTTCTTTTGCTTTAATTATAGCATAAGATTAAAAATTCGCTTCAAATATATCTTTTTTAACCACTCGACAATATAAACCAGTCAAGGGTGGCCTTTTGTTGGCAAAAGAAAAAATAACGGCCGAAGCCGGCCGTTATTGATTTATTCAGGAATGAAAACGCTGTTTGAGTTCCATCAGTTGTTTTTTTAGTTCTTCGGGTAATCGATCACCATAGATTTTTTGATGTTGCTCGATCGAACGAATTTCCTCTTCCCAAGCGGATGAATCCACGGAAAACAGAGTTTTATAAGCAACTGGATCAATCGAACATCCTTTTAAATTAAACTGGGCGGGATCCGGAAGAATACCTACTGGGGTGGTGATTCCATTTTTATCTTGATCGGTTCGGGAGAGAATCCATTCCAATACCCGGATGTTTTCTCCAAATCCCGGCCAGAGATAATGTCCATTTTCATCTTTGCGGAACCAATTGACAAAGTATATTTTCGGTAACTTTTCGGGTTGAGTCAATTGCCCCATCTCTAGCCAATGGTTGATATAATCACTAATGTGGTAGCCAATAAATGGCAGCATAGCAAAGGGATCACGTCGGACCTTCCCGATGTCATCCGATATGGTCGCCGCTGTGATTTCCGAACCCATGATCGAGCCCAGAAAAACACCGTGGTTGAAATCAAAACTCTCAATGACCAAAGGAATCGTCGATGGACGTCTGCCACCAAAGAGAATAGCCGAAATCGGGACACCTTCGGGATCCTCCCAATTAGGGGCGATCGATGGGCAGTTTTTAGCAGGAGCGGTAAAACGGCAATTCGGATGAGCGGCTTTCTTTTGACTCGAAGGAGTCCAATCGTTTCCTTGCCAATCAATCAAATGCGCTGGAGCCTGATCCGTCATATCTTCCCACCAAACGTCACCGTCATCTGTTAGAGCAACATTGGTAAAAATCGTATCTTTGGCAATCGTTGCCATGGCGTTCGGATTGGATTTCCAGGAAGTCCCGGATGCGACACCGAAGAAACCAGCTTCGGGATTGATCGCATAAAGTCGGCCATCATCCTTGAAACGCAACCAAGCAATATCATCACCGACGGTTTCCGCTTTCCAGCCTGGAAGAGATGGATGGATCATTGCCAAATTGGTTTTCCCACAAGCACTGGGAAAGGCGCCGGTCACATAGCGGATGACGCCTTCCGGAGAGATTAGTTTCAGGATGAGCATGTGTTCCGCAAGCCATTTTTCATTCTTGGCTTGGTAAGATGCAATTCGAAGCGCGAAGCATTTTTTACCGAGAAGGGCATTGCCACCATAACCCGACCCATAAGACCATATCATGTTGTCTTCAGGGAATTGAGTGATGAATTTTTGCTCAATTGGGGCGCAAGGCCACAAAGGATCGATATCGCCTTTCGATAAAGGATAGCCGACAGAATGAAGGCACTTTACAAATTTAGTGTCTTCCGTCATCAAATCAAGAACCGAATCGCCGGTACGCGTCATAATATGCATATTGGCCGTCACATAAGCGCTATCGGTGAGTTCCACACCGATTTTGGAAAAAGAAGATCCCAGTGGTCCCATCGAAAAAGGAATGACATAAAGGGTGCGACCGCGCATCGACCCTTGATAATACTCGAGCATGGTCGCTTTCATCGTTTCTGGTGAGACCCAGTTATTCGTTGGACCTGCATCTTCTTTTCTTTTCGAAGAAATGAACGTTCGTTGTTCAACGCGAGCGACATCGGACGGATCAGTCCGGAATAAGACACAGCCTGGGCGGAGTTTGGGATTTAGTCGGATTGCTTTTTTCTTTATAACCAAATCTTCCAACAAGGCGTCATACTCCTGTTGGGTTCCGTGCCACCAAACGGTTTGATCCGGTTGACACAGTAGTTCCACCTCATGAATCCAGTCAAGCAATTTTCTTGAATACATTGGCAAGGCTCCTTTTTGTCGAATTATTCACCGGGGAAGTCCCCGGGTTTTTTGTTTTCACGTGGCGATTTAAACGAATTATGGTATAATTGAATAAAGTGAGGTATAAAAATGAATATTGAAAATAAAAGTATCGCCTTGTTGATCGATGCGGAGAATATTTCGCAATCCTATATTGAGATCATTATCGACGAAGCTAATAAATATGGCAAGATCAATTATCGCCGGGTATATGGAGACTGGACGACGTCGCAACTGACGCCTTGGAAACAGAGAATCAACGAATTCGGGATGACGCCGGTCCAACAATATACGAACACGCCGGGGAAGAATGCATCGGATTTCACATTGGTCATTGATGCCATGGACATACTCTATTCCGGGAAAGTCAATAGTTTTTGTATCGTTTCTAGTGATAGTGATTTCACGAAACTGGTGACTAGGCTTAGGGAAGACAACATGTTTGTCTTTGGCATGGGAGAAAGTAAGACACCGATTTCACTCGTCAACTCCTGTGAGGCTTTTGCCTATCTTGATAAAATGAAAGCAGCGATTCAGGCTGAAGTTGTCGAGGAGAAAAAAGAAGAAGAGAAACCTTCTAAAAAACGAAAGGCGAAACAAAAACCGGAAAGCTCTATTACTCCGATTGCGAAGATCAAAGCAGAACTCGTCAATTTGATCAATGACAACATGGAAGAAGACGGATGGGCATATTGGAGTTTGATTGCCCAACTGTTGATGAAAAAATTTCCTGGATTTCATCCGCGAAATTACGGAGAGAATATTCGTCCGTTGGCATTTATCGAAAAAATGGATGATTTCGAAGTGAAAAAACTGAATACCGTCATGCATATACGCAATAAACCTAAAACACCCTGACCATCGCCTAAAACGATGGTTTTTTTATTGTATGATCTTTTTGACATACCCTGAATTCATGAGGTGGAGCAATCCCGGATAATTGACATCGAACGATAAGATATCTCCTACCTGATAATTCAGTTTGCCAAGATCGACAATCAAATGATCGCTGCTGCCACCTAAAATGGTCACGTTTGGATCGCGGGGAAATAAATTTTCCAGTTGAACATCTTGTTTCCCTATGGCAAGTATTCCCCGATTCATGAGTCCCTTGTCTTCGATCAAGACTTTTTCTCCAAAGGAGTTCATCCCGATTTCGCCATCAGGGAAACTGGGCTTCACTTTGCATTCAATCAACTGGGCTTCAAAGGTGAATACATCTCGGTATAATCCGGGAAGAAACCTCCCATAAGCCGTTTCCCGGCCCATAAAGACGATTTCTCCATATCGTAAACTGTTGATTTCTTTGGGAAGCCCTGGATTGTCGAACAAATAAAAAGAAGAAGAATTCCCTCCAGAAATAAGATCCAAATGAAGCGAAAAATGAGATTCGATCGTTTGCTTGATTTCAATCAAACGGTTGAGAATAGAAGGGGTAGGAATCAATCCGCCATAACAAGTCAGATTGACACCGATGCCTTTCAAGGAGATTGAAGAAAGCGTGAGGATCTCACCAACCATGGGAAGATAGGAGTCTTGATAATAAATGCCTTCGCGAAGATCACCCAGATCAAACATTAAAATAATGTCATGGCGCTTATGAAGTTTTAAAGCGGCATCGTTCAATTTTCGGATCGTTGTTATCTCGGAATTCAACGATAAATCGGCAATGTTCACAACCCGATCGATTTCTGAGGACATCGGCAAACGCAAGTAGGCTTTCTTTTTGGCAATGTGTTGATATTTTTCTAAATTTTCAAGTCGAGAATCCGCCAGATAGGCAATGTCATGCATTGCCAATTTTTCAACAATTTTTGGTTGACCAGCCAATACTTTGACGACCAAGAAGGAGCTGTCGATGCCATTTCTTTGGCAAAGGCGAAGCACTTGATCGAGATTATGTTCGAGTTTGGCGAGATGGGTGATGATTCTTGGATACATGAAAATCACCTGGCTTTCAAACTTTTTTTTAGAAGCGCAATGGCAGCTAGCGGGTACTTCTTCGATAAAACACCGGCAGTGGCCATGAGGTAGTCAGTATCAATCTGAATCTTGGTGGCATTGCCGGGTTTCAAGAACGATTCATCGATTTTTTCTAAACCGATTCTTATTAGTCCTTGTGAGTCGGGCAATCGTGTCAACGCCCCTCCCGTGCCAATGATCGTCTTTATGGCGGTAAGATCTTTCCCTTCCGCCAAAGTTATTTTTCCATTGGCACCATATTGGAAAATCAAATGACCGGCATGACGTTTACAGCCAACGATCAAGGCCTCCAGAGTCAAGCGCTTGACGAGAGAATGATGGATCGGATCAGGAATTGGTTTCAGCTCTTTGATCCAGTTTTCCAACATTAAAACAGATATCTCTAATTCCTTGGACAAGCGATCTCGCCCGATCGAGTCGACAATGTGAGTGCAATTGATAAAAACACCTAGATCACCTTCGACGGTACGTTTAGCGAATGGCTCAGGGGCAATCAACTTTTCCGTGATTTTGGGGTTCCCTGCGGTGACCGAATGAACATCGGTCGTCGCACCTCCCACATCAAATGCCAGAATATCCCCGATTTCCTTCTGTAATAAAATGGCCGCTTCCATCACTGCTCCCGGGGTCGGAAGAATCGCTTCTTTGATCAACGAACGAACCTTTTCCATCCCCGGAGCTTTCGTAATATGCTCTTCGAACACAGCTTGAATCACTTGTCGCGCTTTTTCTACTTGAAGTGTATCAATTTTGGGATAGACATTGTCGATGATGATGAGTTGCGACGCTTGTCCTTGTTCTTCAAATAGATGCCGAATTTTCGTCTGGTTCTGGATGTTGCCAGCATAAATGATTGGGATATTGAGCTTGATTGCGGCAAGTTGTTTGGCATTCGCCAAGGACGTTTGAGTCTCACCGTAATCCACGCCGCCGGCAATCATGATGATATTGGGCTTGATGGCCTTAATAGCTTGGATTTGATCCTCGTCGAGCAGCCCAGCGGTGACGAGTTTCAAATTGGCACCGGCCCCAAGCGCGGCCTCCTTCGCCGCTTTGACCGTCATGTCATGAACAAGGCCATGAACCGTCATCCGCAATCCTCCCGCCGCACTAGAACAAGCAAAGGTGTCTTTGGCCTCGATTGAAGCAACACCCAGTCTATTGGCCAAATCCTTCATCGCGCCTTCCAGCCCGATCGTTACATCTCCTTCGAGGACGGTAGTCGGATGAACGCCTTGACCAACAAAAACCGGATCAGAGCTGTCAAGCCCAGCAAATCCGTTGATGAGTGTCGTCGTTGATCCAATTTCCGCGACCAAAGCGTCTATTTTCATGATTGTCTTTTTTCTTTCAAATGCTTGATGAGGAAGGAAGCCACGTGGCTTCCTTTTGTCCCCCGGCCAAAACCGGCATCCGCGCCATTTTTAACCGCCGTCTCGGGAGTCACCTGTGTTCCTCCGGCAATCAAAAGGATGTGATCGCGGATACCTTTTTCAACGGCATAATCATGGGTTTTCTTCATGTTTCGATAGTGTATATCATCATGTGAGATAATAGTGGACATCAATATCGCATCTGCATTCGTCTCAATCGCCGCATCTACTAGTTTTGCGATAGGAACCGATGTCCCTAAGTAAATGCAGTGAATGCCATATTTTTCAATACCACCATGTTTGATGTCAATTATCTCGCGTAAACCGACCGAATGTTCATCTTCACCCACCGTGCCAGCCACAATTGTCACGGGATGATCGGCAACATAGGTTTTGATGTCTTGATCGGTTAACAGGTCAGGTTCTTTAGGAAGGACAAGGTTATTTATATCAATGTCAAAATCGATTTTACCTTTCAATTGGATCCGGGTTGCCTCGGAGGGGTGTAATATCTCACGATGAATCACTTCGGCTTCTTTTAGATTCATCTTCTTTGCAATTTCCAATGCACCTGCTTCAGCGTATCGAAGCGAAGTCGGGAGTGTCAAATCAACGACGATGACACCATCACCCAGCCATTCAACTTCGGGTTTAATGACTGATAAATCGCGATATTTGGCGTTTTCACTCATTCGTTTATCAACGTTGTCTTCTGGGTCGAGTTCATCAATATATTGGATTTTTGTTCGATCTTCAAATGTACAGCCACCGATAAACGAAGAAGGAGATTCCAAAGGCGACAAATGGTATTGTTCAATATTGTTGTTGCCAAAATGAGCGGTGACGGGCGCAAAATAATCGCTGTCTCTTTCATATACTGTATGAGCACCAATGCCACCGTTTTGCTGTCGGCTGATTCCGTCGCCATTTCGTTCAGGATAGATGCCGGAATCGATAAAGAAACCTTGTTCCACAGCCTCAAAATATCCGCCCACTTCTAATAACTCTTCTAAAAACAGAATAGCTCGTTCTTTTAGTTCTCGGACCTTCTCTGGTAATAAGCCGTCTGATTTTAAAGTGACCATTTCTTTTAAACCATCCATGCCGACCAAAGCCTGCTTGGCGGTGTCACATGCTTCCACATTAAACATATGCCAGGGAACATTGCGACCTTCATCCGGAGTGATGGTCGATTGTATATCGGCCGAAGTCAACTTCGAAATCATCATATTTAACACATGGGTAACGGTCGCTTCTCTAGTAGAAGATTCCATGTATTTCGTATTCATTTGGGCTCGCATTTTGTATTCATCGAAAAAATCGCGCAAGGCTACCGCATAAGGAAGGTTTATTTTTAAATCTGGAGCAGGAGCAGCCGTCGGTGGTACCGTCGATAGCGCTATATTCTCTTTTTTCATGCCAACCTTGACCGAAAATAAGCAATTGATCGCGTGCTGGACCATGAGTTCCGGCATCACTTTCCACGCTTCGACCGCGGTGGCATTGGCGTTATGAGCTCCGTCGATTTGAAGAATATCCGCCCAAGCCATGATTTTTTTGGATTCCGCAGCATCGACAAAAGAGCGAATCATATTGATATTCCGATAGAGAACATTGTATTGGGGATCCTGATGGGCGCCATTCACGCCCTCTTCCGCGAACATGACCGCAATATCGGGTCCGGCGACTCCGGACACATAAGAATGATAATTGATTGGTCGGCCGACTTCGTCCTCAATCAGATCCAACGCTTTTCGTTGGGCACGAACTTGTTTGCGAGTGATCGGAACACCGCCAATGCCTTGAGGAGTACCTTCAATCAATCCATCAAAGTGGGATTGACCGGCGGTACGGATGACCATGATATGGTCAGCTCCGTGCCAAGCGGCCATCCGCATCCTGCGAATGTCGTCTTCAAAACGTCCCGAAGCAATTTCCGTCGTAATGACTTGAAGTGGTTGCGGGTCGATGTTGCCAAAAGATTTGGCAGCAGGGAGTGGGACGGATTGTTGTAGACTTTGGGAAACATCGCTGTAATGATACCCATTGTATTGATAATTTGGATCGGGAATTCGCCA
>JAAYZB010000229.1 GCA_012515085.1 Acholeplasmataceae bacterium | reverse complement strand
CGGAATCAGAAACGAATCATCTTTCTGGCGGTACTATCGTTTTGTGCGGCGCTGGTCATTATTTATACATTCATCTATCCCAGAACCGCCAGTATCGATCCCTCGCCTTATTCCGCCAGCTTTTTTGTGATCACCTGTTTCATCGGGCTTTACAAGTACGAATTCTTTGACGTGATTCCGATGGCCTATCGCCAAATATTTCATAACGCCAATCATCCGATTGTTGTTTTGGATTGTGACAATACCGTGATCAGTGCCAATTCCAGCGCCCGAAAGATATTCGGTAACTCGTTGGATTTTCAAACAATATTGACACTTTCGGATATCTGCCAAATGAAGCCAGGGGGCTTGGAAGAAGTAACCCAGAACAACTTTATGGAGATGGATGTCTCCGTGCAAGGGGAAACGCGATTCTTTCGTATGGAATTGCAGCCACTTGTTTCGCGGGCAAAACAATTGAAAGGAAAAGTATTGGTGTTTCGCGATGTGACCGACGTCAAGGCGGAAATGCAGAAAATGGAAAAAATCGCGACTTATGATGATTTGACCAAAATTTTGAACCGGCGCGTGTTTTATTTGCGGGCATCTCAAGCATTTGATGAAGCGATATTGGAAAAAACCAAATTTTCGTTTATTATGTTTGACCTCGATGATTTCAAGAATGTGAACGATATCTATGGTCATCTAGTGGGGGATTCGGTATTGTTCGAAATGGCCTCGCTCTTCTCAAACCAGTTGGATGGCGATGCTATTTTTGCCCGCTATGGCGGGGAAGAATTCATCGTATTCCTGATAAAAAAAGGTCCAAATGAAGCGCTTGAAATGGCGGAATCGCTGCGATCGTCTTTGGAAAATCACTTGTTTACCTTTGATAATAGAAAAATCGGGTTGACCGCAAGTTTTGGAGTGTCTGGATCGGAAGGACAAACCAACAAGTCCTTTGAGCGTTATTTAAAAGAATCCGACGATGCCCTTTACCAAGCGAAACATGCGGGAAAAAATCGCGTTTCAATTATTCAATAAAAACTCTGGGGTTCTTATACCATTTTCGTGGGAAGTACGATATAATACAACTAGTAACATCATCTTCAGAGGAGGGTGACATAAATGAAAAAACCAAAATTCGGCTACGGCTGGTTGATCAAATGGATCTTGGCCGCCATATTGATTGCGGCTGGCATACTGATGAAAATTTACGATGAAGAAGTCGTTTATGCGACGACCGGAATCGCCATCGTGATCTTTTCGCTGTTGCGCGTGGTTCCGCTTCTGAAGACACTGAAAAAGGAAGTCCTGCGGACCATCAATCTGATTGAAATCATTTTTGATACCATCATGGGCGGCGTCATGGTTTACGTGGTGTTCTCGGGTAAAGCGACGGAAGCCTTTTGGCTTGGACTCTATGGCTATCTCCTGGCGGTCTTCTTCTATGCTCGCGGGTTGATTTTCTTCCTCTCGCTTTTCTACTGGGGAGAAAAATCGGAAGGAATGAAATTTTGGTTTCATATCGTTTGTCTAACAATTGGGACCGCCATCTTTGTTCTCGCAGTCCAAGCTGTTGATATTATCTCGACATTGGGGTGGATCGTACTTTTTATTTCGGTTGGCGGAGCGGTGTATTTAGGAGTGGATGGCTTCGGTGGATACCGTAAATACCGGGAAAACTCCAAAGCGTTAAACGAGACAAAAGAGAAGAAAAAGAAAGCGCCAGTGGAAAAAGGATTGCCACAACCGATTCCCGAAGAGAAGGAAGAGAAAGAGACTTACATCAACTGAAAATAATTGACAGTCAGCCAAAATTACGTTATTATATATTGGCTGGCTGTTTTTATTAGGAGTAATACTCAAGTGGTCGAAGAGGCGCCCCTGCTAAGGGCGTAGGTCGGGGAACCGGCGCGAGAGTTCAAATCTCTCTTACTCCGCCATTTTTAAAAAAAAGCGATTTTGCTATTCGCTTTTTAATATCCACCTGCGGAGAAGTACCCAAGTGGCTGAAGGGGCTGGCTTGGAAAGCTAGTAGATCGTTAACCCGGTGCAGGGGTTCAAATCCCCTCTTCTCCGCCAT
>JAAYZB010000228.1 GCA_012515085.1 Acholeplasmataceae bacterium | reverse complement strand
CGTGCTAGTCCACAGATGTTTTCGCTGGATATCGGATTATGTTTATGCGGCATTGCGGAAGAGCCTTTCTGTCCCAAACCAAACGCCTCTTCCACTTCACCGACTTCAGTTCGTTGCAAGTGACGAATTTCCGTGGCGATTTTTTCCAGGCTGGCACCGATCAACGCCAAAGTTGCGACGTAATAAGCGTGGCGGTCTCGCTGTAATGTTTGAGTGGAGATTCGAACAGACCCGAGCCCCAGTTTTTCTAAAACAACTGGTTCGACTTTCGGATCGGTCATGGCGTAATTGCCGACCGCACCACTCAGTTTCCCAACTTCGATCGCTCGCCTTGCTTGATCAAACCGCTCCCGGTTTCTCGCCATCTCTTCATACCAAAGCGCCCATTTCAGTCCAAAAACAGTGACTTCCGCGTGAATTCCATGGGTTCTGCCAATACATGGTGTCTCTTTGTAAGCCAATGCTTTCTGTTTCAAGACCGCCATTAAATGATCGATGTCTTTTGCAATCAAGAGATTGGCTTCTTTTAGTAACAAGCCGTTAGCGGTATCGACAACATCGGTCGATGTGAGTCCATAATGAAAGAAGCGTTTCTCTGCTCCTAGTGTTTCCGATACCGCTCGAGTAAAGGCGATAACATCGTGCTTCGTCTGTGCTTCGATTTCTTTGATGCGATTCAAAGAAAATCGAGCGTTTTGTTTCATCAAATCCAGTTCGGAGCGAGTCATCAGCCCCAACTCTTGCCAAACTTCGGCATTCATCAATTCTACTTTCATGAATGCCGAATATTTATTTTCTTCGCTCCAAATCGTTTGCATTTCTTTACGGGAATAGCGGTCAATCATGGTTATTCACCCACTAGCTTCTGATAACAGGAAATCGTATTCTCCAACAAACAAGCAATAGTCATTGGCCCGACACCCCCAGGGACGGGGGTGATGTAGCCGGCTTTTTGAACCGCTTTTTCAAAATCGACGTCTCCAACCAATTTTCCTTCGGTGCGGGAGATGCCAACGTCAATGACGGTAGCGCCTTCTTTGATATACGTGTCATCCACTAATTTGGGCTTTCCGATCGCCACAACCAGAATATCGGCGGTTTTGGCAACGCTTGGGAGATTGCGAGTCTTGCTGTGACAAATAGTCACAGTACCATTCGCATTTAACAACAGTTGAGCCATTGGTTTGCCGACGATTTGACTGCGGCCAATGATCACACATTGTTTTCCTTCAACGCCAATTTCATATTTTTCCAATATATGCATGATCCCGAGCGGTGTGCAAGGGACCAATTCTGGATGTCCGGACGCTAGCCGCCAAACATTGGTCGGAGTAAATCCATCGACATCTTTTTCTGGAGAAATGGCGGCCATGAGTTTGTCGGGATCAAGTTGTTTTGGGATTGGCAATTGCAACAAAATCCCATGGACAGATTTGTCTTGATTTAATGATGAGATCAATTCCATGACCTTGTTTTCCGAGACGGATTCCTCTAAACGAATCACACGACTTTCAATTCCCGCCTTGCGACAAGCTTTCTCCTTGCCAGACACATAAGTTTCGCTAGCCATGTCATGTCCAATTAGGATGACAACCAATTGCGGTCTCACATGGTATTTTTCTATCAATATCTCAACTCTGTCTTTGACTTGGTTTCTTCGCTCTGTTGCTAATTGTTTGCCATCCAATATCACACTCATGACTATTCTCCGCCCTCTACTATATATTGATCCTGAATTTCACCATAATAGACGGTATGATTGGCGTTGTGATGATAATAGCGATTTTTGACAGCCAAAGGGACGACCGCTTGATCCAATGGGAGTTTGTAAATCACTTTGCATTCGTAATGCAAGCCCGCTTCCCCAATGATGGGTGTGGCTATTTTTCTTCCCTCTCGAGCGGTCAAGCCGCAGGCTTTGAATTTATCAACTTCCCGAAGTGATTTTGTCCCACAAATTGCCAGTTCACGGGCTAGTTGGTTATTCAGGGGAATGCTGACGGTGAATTCGTTGCTTTTTTCAATCAATTCGTAAGTGGCTCTTGAGTCACGGACGAGCACTAAAAACAGTGGTCGGCCCCAAATCACCACCACTCCGCCCCAGCCAATGGTCATTGTGTTGACGGTATCTTGATATTTTGTTGTTAAGAAAATCCCTTTATCAATTTGCTCGAGGACTTTCCCGGCATAGTCAAACACACTAATTTCTTGAATCATGATACCACGCTCCTTCGGTTTGATTATATCATAATCCGGCTTTCCGAGGAACAGATTCCCCAATCCGAAACGAATCTTTTCTCGAGAAAACGGTTTCTCGTCAATATTCGGCAAACTCTATCCTATCTCTTGATGATATGATAGAATATATTAATCATGCAGAAAAATACAAGAGGTGATTTCCATGAACATAGGCATTGTCGGATTAGGGTTGATGGGCGGGTCCATCGCGATGGCTCTCAAAGAGAAACACACGGTTTTTGCTTACGACCGAAGTCCGGAAAACAGTCAATATGGATTAGATCACCTTTTGATCAATGAAGTATGTCCCGATGTTGCTCGTCTCGGTGAAAAAGCAGACATCGTTTATCTCTGCCTTTATCCCGAAGCCATTTCTCCTTTCATTAAAAGCAATCAGAAATATTTTCACCCCAATACCATCCTAATCGATATCTCTGGCACCAAATCTCGTTTGGTTTCCGATTTGTCTCCTTTGATTCGCGATGACCTCGATCTAATTTTCACTCACCCGATCGCCGGAAAAGAAAAAACCGGCGTCCGATTCGCGGATAAACAGATCTTTACCAACCAAAACTATGTGATTGTCCCCACTCCCAAAAATCAATCAGATCATTTGAGTCTGGTAGAACAATTGGCGTTAGATATGGGGTTCAAAACGATTTCATATCTCTCGGCCGATGAACACGATGAAATCATCGCATTCACTTCTCAGTTGTGTCATGTGCTTGCTTTGGCATTAATGGAAGCCGCTCCCAAAAAGTATCCGCTAAAGAAATTTGTCGGTGATTCTTTTCGTGATTTGACCCGGGTTGCATTGATCAACACGCCTTTATGGCAAGAATTGTTTCTTGACAACAAAGCCAATTTGATCAATCAAATCGATACCTTGGTCAACGCGCTGGAAAAATACCGGAAAGCCATCAAAAATCACGATCGTGTCAAACTGGTCGACATGATGGAAAAAGCCAAGTATCTTCGCTTGCAGATGGAAAAAGAGGTGACAAGATGACGGTTATCATCCACCCAAAACCTTTGAAAGGCTCCGTTCGAATCCCGCCCTCCAAAAGCCAGGCACACCGGGCAATTATCGCCGCTTCCCTCGCGAAAGGAAAAAGCGTCCTTTCCAATATTGCTTACTCAGACGATATTTTAGCGACGATTGGCGCTATGGAAAAAATCGGCGTTCGTTTTATAAAAAACCCAAATCAGTTAATCATCAACGGCATCAATCGGATCACATTCAACGATGATAACTTCATTGAATGCAATGAATCCGGAACCACTTTGCGCTTGGTGATGCCGTTGTTGTCACTGAGTCGCCAAAAAATTGTCTATACCGGCAAAAAAAGCCTTCTTCAACGTCCGCTGGGTATTTATGAGACGTTGTTTCAAAAAATGAATCTACCGTTTCAGAAAAGTGAAACATCCTTTATTCTTTCCGGAAGCATCGTTCCGGGAGAATATGACATCCCGGGGAATGTGTCCAGTCAATTTGTGTCTGGTTTGTTGTTTGCGTTGCCTTTATTAAAAGAACCTTCTCGTTTAAACGTCCAAGACCCTTTTGAATCCCGCGGCTATGTGGATATGACCATCGACATGCTGAAAACGGCCGGTGTTACCATTATAGAAGAAGGAAACAGCTATACGATTCCGGGAAACCAACAATATAAACCTTTCAATACCATCATTGAAGGTGATTATACTCAACTAGCCAATTTTGCTGTTATGGGCTTGTTAAATGGCGATATAGACTGTCTTGGGGTTCCAGAAAAATCGTTACAGCCGGATCGGCGGATCTTAGACTTCATCCAGAAGGCTAAGGGCGCTTACAGTGTTAAAGACAATCAACTTCATTTCCAAACAACGCCGACAGAAGGAACCGATTTCGATGTCAGCCAATCTCCCGACATCGCTCCCGTGCTTTCCATATTGGCAGCGGTGTCCAAAGGTGAAAGTCGAATCGAAAATGCTTTTCGTTTAAAATATAAGGAATCAAACCGCATCTATTCCATGTATCAAACCATGAAGTCGTTTGGGGTTGAAACCACTTTGTTGGAGGATGGGTTGATCATTCAAGGGAAAACTTGTTTGGAAGGCGGCGAGTTTGAATCTTTTAACGACCACCGCATCGTAATGGCTATCGCCACCGCCAGTGTCATATCCACGAAAAAAATTACAATCCATAACGCGGAAGTCGTGAAGAAGTCTTATCCTGATTTTTTTTCCGATATGGCGAATCTGGGCGCGGATATTGAATTGATCGAGGACTGAAGATGAAAACAATCACGGTTCAATCCCAGTTGAAACACTATCCGATCTATATCGAAAACGGGCTGCTTGACCGACTGAATGAGGTTATCCCCAACGAGAAGCATGTCGTAATAATCCACGACGATCACATCCCCATAACGATCGTCGAGAAGGTAAAGCGGGCGTTACCAAATCACTTGGAAATATCCTTTCCTCAAGGAGAGGCCAGCAAATCATTGGAAACTTATCATCAAATCATGAAAACTCTGCTCGCAAACGGAATGACTCGCGATGTGACGGTCATCGCTTTGGGTGGCGGTGTCACCGGAGATTTGGCCGGATATGTGGCGGCAACGTATTTGCGCGGGGTTGGTTTGATCCAAATCCCCACGACACTTCTCGCTCAAATCGATTCCAGTGTGGGTGGAAAAGTCGCCATCAACTTGGAGTCTGCCAAAAATATCATCGGCTCGTTTTATCCTCCCGATCTTGTGCTGATCGATCCTCAAGTCCTAGCTACTCTCGATCCTCGTCAATTTGCCAATGGGATGTCGGAAATGATCAAATATGGCATGATTGCGGATCGAGCTTTGTTTGACCAACTTCAAAAACAGGATGTTCGTTCCTTTCTTTTAGACGCAATCGTTCAATCGGTATCCATTAAAAAACGGTTTGTGGAAGCCGACGAACACGACCGAGGTATTCGGATGATGTTGAATTTTGGACATACCATCGGTCACGCCTTGGAAGCTTATTATCATTATGAAAAATACAATCATGGCGAGGCGGTTGCCATCGGAATGGTTCGGGCAATTGCGAATATCGGGGTTGCTGAAAAACTGAAATCGCTACTTCTAAAATATGAGTTACCTACTTCAGATCCTGTTGCGAATCGGGATTTGCTTGACTGGATCATCAAAGACAAAAAAAATCAAACAGGTTTTATTCGTTTGATCGATGTTGCCCAGATTGGTCAAGCCTTCATTCGCAAGGTATCGATTGATTCTTTCCAATAAAGGAGGATGGTCAAAATGAATACCATCGGAACCCAACTAAAACTGACGTTCTTTGGTGAGTCTCACGGAAGGGTGATTGGACTCGTTATCGACGGATTACCTTCCGGCCTGATCATTGATGAAAAACTTCTTCGCCAAGAACTCCTCAAACGGAGACAACCTGGGTCGGAATCATCCCCAAGACAAGAAAAAGACGACTTTGAATTTTTGTCCGGATATCAGAACAACCGTACGACCGGTGCGGCACTGACGGTTGTTATTCCCAACACCGATCAACGATCCAACGATTATCCAGAGACGCTGATCATTCCTAGACCTGGTCATGCAGATTATCCTGCATTTGTCAAATATCAAGGTTATGCGGACGTGGCCGG
>JAAYZB010000227.1 GCA_012515085.1 Acholeplasmataceae bacterium | reverse complement strand
TGGAAAGCCCCGCAAAATCTTCTTCATATCTTTATGTAAAAACAAAAAGGCAATATCCGAAATAAGAATACTGCCTAAAATAGACACTGGTCGGAAAGACAGGATTTGAACCTGCGACCTCTTGGCCCCCAGCCAAGCGCTCTACCAAACTAAGCTACTTCCCGAACGATACTATTGTATCAAATCATAACGAAAAAAGCGAGTAATTTCTCCGAGATATCAATCGAATTTATTGCAAGAGTGATTTTTCTGTATAGGAGTCCTGATTCGTAATCAAAAAAATAACGTCGATCGTGATCGACGTTAAAAAAATAGTCACCGGTTTTCAAAAAAAGCAAAAAACATTATTCGATAAGGAGTTTTCCAGGAAAAAGGATGTCAATCGTGTGGTCGAATCGTTCATTTTCCGTCTCAGCAGTCTCTCAAAGTAAGGAAAACACCTTCAAGAATCGGGGGAGAATTCCGCTCGTGGAGTCGGATCGGCAATGTGCAATCATGATCTTTCATCGCATAAAGGCAAGCACATCTTGGATCAATATTGAGCAAATGCGGATTTGTCGGTTTCATCACTTTTTTCTCTCGAAAACCGATGACCCTATTATCATACTAAATGATTGTGAACATTTTGTGTTATTCACCGCTATTTTAAATTTATTTTAAAGCCAATGAATCAATCATATTCTTGAGAAAGTTTTAGATAATAATTGACATTATCTTGATTTGCTAGAAGCTCTTTTTCCGATAACTCACGCACTATTCGCATCGGATTACCGACTACCAGCGTGCGCTCTGGTACTACTTTTCCTGGAGGTATGACACACCCTGCCCCGACCATCGCTCCTTTCAGGACAATCGCTCCATCCAAGATGATTGCGCCCATGCCAATCAAAGCATCGTCTTCAATTGTGGCCGCATGGACGATTGCCCCGTGTCCGATGGTGACGTTTCTTCCAATGATGGTTGGAAGTCCTGTATTGGTATGGATGACGGCGTTATCCTGAATATTCGTTTGGTCGCCCACAGTGATTTTTGCCATATCTCCCCGCAAGGTAGCGGAAAACCAAATATTGACTCTTTCACCGATCGTCACATCACCGGTTATTGTCACAAGAGGAAAGATAACAGCACTCTTGGCAATGACTGGTTGGTTTTTATGATAGAATCCTCTCATGTTATCTTCTCGCTTTCTCATTAAGACTTATATTTAATTTGTCATGACACTTGCGAAATACTTCCGATATTTTTGCGATGATATCACTCGCAATCATGCTTTCTTCTTGATGGTCTACTGCCGCTAACCGTCCAGCTTCTTGGAAGAGCAACACTCCTTTTGAGGCCGCGAGGCCTCCTCGTTTTTCCTGAGCCAAAAAGGTGGCGATAATGCCGGATAGAACATCTCCGGATCCGGCTGTCGCCATCCCGGGATTTCCTCCTGTCATATACAGACTATCTGAGTTTGTGGCAATCAAGGTCCAATGTGCTTTGAGCACGACAGTGGCCCCTAAAGCCGACAGTGATTCTACTTGTTTTTCCGGAGTTTTTTGTTGATCAACTAAGTCCTGGT
>JAAYZB010000226.1 GCA_012515085.1 Acholeplasmataceae bacterium | reverse complement strand
GAACCGGTGGGGATTGGCTATTGTGAGCGGTTTGTTGCCGATTGGTATTTTCAACATGTGTCCACGGAAAACACACTGATCCAATCCAATCATCGCAAAGTAGCAGTGGTGGGTTCTGGTCCGGCTGGGTTGTCCTGCGCGTATGATTTATGTCTCAAAGGCTACGACGTGGAAGTCTATGAAGCTTTGCATTTGCCGGGGGGCGTCCTCGCTTACGGGATCCCGGAGTTTCGGCTTCCGAAAGCGATTGTCAAACGAGAGATCGATCGTTTGGAACAACTCGGTGTCAAAATCCATAGAAATGTCATTGTTGGCAAAACATTGCTGATTGATGATTTGTTTGAGGAGGGTGTCCAAGCTGTTTTTCTGGGAACTGGGGCTGGACTCCCAAACTTTATGCAGATTCCGGGAGAAATGTTGAACGGAGTCTATTCCGCCAATGAATATTTGACCCGAGTCAATTTGATGAAAGCCGCTGACAAACGGAGTGCCACGCCGATTTTCTTGGCAAAACATGTGGCGGTCGTTGGCGGAGGAAATGTGGCTTTGGACGCCGCAAGATCCGCCAAACGTTTGGGAGCGGAAACCGTTACGATTCTTTATCGCCGCTCCATGAAAGAATTACCGGCACGAAAAGAAGAGGTCGATCATGCGGTGGAAGAAGGGATCTTGTTTCGCACATTGACCAATCCGATTGCCATTACGGGAGATGAAAAGGGATTTGTAAAGTCCGTGGAATGCGTCAAGATGCTCCTCGGAACCATCGATGCCTCGGGCAGGCCTCGACCGATTCCTGATCCCAACTCGACACACAAAATTGATGCGGATGCCGTGATTATTGCGGTCGGGACGACACCCAATCCCCTCATTATGCAAACAAGCCAGCTTGAAACAAATCGCTGGGGTTGCATCGTGACCCGAAATGATTCTGGCCTTACGTCACGCGATTTTGTCTATGCCGGAGGCGATGTGGTGACAGGCGCAGCGACCGTGATTTTGGCAATGGGTGCCGGCCGGAAAGCGGCGGAAGCCATCGATAAGGATCTCTGCCCCACTCAATAAGCAGCGCAGTTTGCAAAATAATGGATTGTTTCTTGACATGCTTTCTCTCTTTGGCTATAATGACTTTGAAGGTTACTTTAAGTTGGTCCTGTGAGGCTAACAAGGGAATCGATTCATCTTACTGACACATCCCCTTTTTTGCCACAGGCCGGAAAGGGGTTTTATTTTATGAAGCACCTGTTCAGGCTCACCGATCTCTCTAGCGAGGAGATCATGATGATTTTAACGGAAGCCAAAGAATTCAAAGCGGGAAAGAATTATCCTGATTTGACGGGCAAGCGGGTCATCAATGCATTTTTCGAACCCTCCACAAGGACGCAATACTCCTTCATGGTGGCAGAAAGCAAACTCGGAATGCTTCCAATCAATTTCAACGTCGAGACATCCAGTGTCAAAAAAGGTGAAAGTCTTTATGACACATTGAAGACGTTTGAGATGATCGGTATCGACGCTTTAGTCGTTCGGCACCCGGCAAACAATTATTTTCTCGAGCTGGATAAGATTCAAATCCCAATTCTCTCTGGTGGCGATGGAACGGGGAACCATCCGACTCAAAGTCTGTTGGACCTACTGACGATCCAAGAGGAATTCGGGAAATTCGCCGGTTTGAAAATCGCCATAGTGGGCGATATTCGCCATTCCAGAGTTGCCCATACCAATATTGACGTGATGACCCGGATGGGCATGGAAGTATCCATCTGTGGACCCGAGCAGTTCAATGACAGCTCGGCTCCTTATATCGACTATGAGTTGGCACTCAAGGAAATGGATATCATCATGTTGCTGAGAGTTCAGTTTGAGCGGCATGGCTACGATCTAGCGCTCAACCGAGAAACATATTATGAGGAATTTGGTTTGACCGAGGAGCGGGTTCATTCAATGAAAGATCACGCAATCATTATGCATCCAGCGCCATATAACCGCGGAGTGGAAATATCCAATTATGCTGTAGAATGTTCGAAAAGTCGGATCATGAAACAAATGCATAACGGTGTCTATGTACGAATGGCTGTGTTAAAACGGGCATTCTCAGAATAAATTATTGGAGGAGAAAATCTATGAAGGTCATATTGGATCAAAATACAATGGAACGGACCATTCGCCGGATATCCTATGAAATCATTGAAAAAAATCAGGATTTGGCGAGTGTTGTTATCCTCGGCATCCAAACCCGCGGAATCATTCTTGGAAAGCGAATCGCCGCAAACATTGAAGCGATCGAGGGCATACAAATCCCGTTTTATCCTTTGAATGTCCGCCCCTTTCGCGATGATCTCAAAGAAGTGTTGCCCAAAGGCCTGCCCTCAATCGATATCGCCGGTAAAGTCGTTATTTTGGCAGATGATGTCCTTTATACCGGACGAACGATTCGCGCAGGATTGGATGCCGTTATGGAAATCGGCCGTCCAGCAAAAATACAATTGGCCATTCTAATTGACCGAGGACATCGCGAATTGCCGATTACGGCCAATTATGTCGGGAAAAACATCCCCACGAGCCATAGCGAAAAAGTCCAAGTCCATTTTCAGGAAACTGACGGAATCGAACAAGTAATTTTATCCTAGGTGTCTTGATGAGGACATTATTGAAAAACGGAATTGTGATCCGCGAACAAAACGAATGGTTGGATGTCTTGATCGACGATGGAATCATCATTGATCTTCTCCCGTCGATCTCGGATCAAGATGCGAGTGTGATTGATTGTACCAAGATGACCATTGCCCCAGGTTTTATCGATATGCACATGCATTTGCGAGAGCCAGGTTTCGAACATAAAGAAACGATTGCCACAGGGACAAAAGCAGCCGCAAGGGGCGGATATACCACCATCTGCCCCATGCCGAATACAAAACCTGTTTGTGACAATTTGAAACAACTAAATGCCTTTATGAATAAAGTGAAAACAGATGCTTGCGTCCATGTCTTGCCGTATGCCTCAATCACGACATCGCTGTCCGATCATGGAGAAATCGTCGATATGGAGGCTTTGATTGATCAAGTGGCCGGCTTCTCCAACGATGGAGTGGGAATCCAAGCGGCCGATCTGATGTATAAGGCGATGCAAAAAGCCAGTTCACTGGAAGCGTTGATCGCAGCGCATTGTGAGGATGAAAAACTTCTGTTTGGCGGAATTGTCCATAAAGGAGTGCGTTCCGAATCAAACGGATGGATGGCCATGACGTCACTTCCAGAAACATTGCAGATTGCGCGGGACATACTGATTGCGGAAGAAACCAACGCTCGTTATCACGTGTGCCATATCTCCACGAAAGAAGGGGTTCGGATCGTTCGTGAAGCCAAAGAACGCAATCAGAAAGTCACGTGTGAAGTGACACCCCATCATTTATTGCTGGAAAACCGTGATGTCGATAACAGCGATTTCAAAATGAATCCGCCCTTACGCGGTGTCGATGATAAATACGCACTGATCCAAGCGTTGATTGAAGGAACAATCGATTGCGTTGCGACCGATCACGCCCCTCATGCTCCAAGTGAAAAGGCGCAAGGAATGGAGAAAGCGCCGTTTGGCGTTGTGGGATTGGAAACCGCGTTTCCCTTGATCTACACCAATTTGGTCCGAACCCGTATGGCTTCCTTGCAACAGGCCATCGCTTGGTTTTCGTTGAATCCGGCAAAGATATTGAACTTGGAAGCGGGACGGATCGTGAAAGGCCGTGTCGCGGATTTGGTCATTCTGGATTTGAATAAAAAGCGAAAAATCGATAAAAACACCTTTTTTTCCAAAGGCCGAAACACACCCTTTGACGGCTGGGAATGCTCTGGGTGGCCGGTCATGACATTGGTGGAAGGGAAGGTGGCATTTCAAGATGAGTCGTTTGGTCGTTCAAAGTAATCAGTGGTTTGCGGATAAGGTTTATCAAATGGTTCTTTCCGGTGCGAAACCTCACGAACCCGGTCAATTTGTGATGGTCGAAATTAGCAAAGGAATCGATTTCTTTTTGCGACGGCCCTTTTCAATTGCCGATTCAAAAAATGATCGCTTGACGCTTCTTTACAAGGTAATCGGCAGAGGTACGAGTTATATGACGACGCTGATTCCAGGCGACACGCTGGACGTATTAGAACAACTCGGAAATGGCTTTCGAATCGATCCCAACCGCCAAGATGTCTGTTTGATTGGTGGAGGATCGGGTGTATTTCCGCTTTTGGGTTTGGCGAGACGGCTTCACGAGCGGGGTATCCGACCAACAGCCTTTCTCGGATTTGATACAAAACAATCCGCTTGTCTTATCTCCGAACTATCGCGTGTTTGCCAAGTGGCAATTACCACGATGGATGGAACGTTAGGTGAAATGGGCAATGTCTGTCTTTATCAAGCAATGTATCAACACTCCTACTATTATGCGGTGGGTCCGATGGCCATGTTGAAGGCGATCGCCCAAAAAACCACCAACGGGCAAATGTCGCTCGAAGAACGAATGGGTTGCGGGTTTGGTGCCTGTATGGGTTGTACGATAATGACGAAAAAAGGGCCAGCACAAATCTGCAAGGATGGTCCCGTGTTTTCCGCAGGTGATCTCATATGGGAATAATGACGGTTTCTTTTTTGGGATGGACCCTCGATAATCCAATCATTCCCGCTTCTGGAACGTTTGGTTTTGGATTGGAGTATGCCTCTTTTTTTGATCTCAATCAATTAGGTTCTTTGACGACCAAGGCCATTACCGCAAGACCGAGGTTTGGGAATCCCACCCCGCGGATTGCGGAGGTGCCCGGAGGGATGCTCAACGCGATTGGGCTGCAAAATCCGGGAGTGGATGACGTGATTGAGGTGATTTTACCAAAACTTGCCCAAGTCTTTCAGAAACCCATCATTGCCAATATCGCCGGAAGTGTGGTTGAAGAATACCTCGAAGTCATTGACAAATTGAATTCCGAGCCACAAATCGGCGCGTTTGAGATCAATATCAGTTGTCCCAACGTCCAAGAAGGTGGGATGGTATTCGGCACCAACGCCACGCTCGCGAGCGATCTTGTTCGCCGATCGAAACAGCATTCTCGGAAGCCTTTGATTGTAAAACTCAGTCCCAATGTGACCAATATCGTCGACATCGCTCGAGCAGTCGAAGACGCCGGAGCGGATGCTTTGTCGTTGATCAATACCTTGGTTGGCATGGCGATCGATCGCGAGAAAGCCCGGCCTGTACTGGCTAATAAGTTTGGCGGCTTGTCCGGACCGGCGATCAAACCGGTAGCGCTCCGAATGGTCTTTCAAGTCTTTGAACAAGTGTCGATCCCAATCATCGGGATGGGCGGTGTCATGACGGCAGAAGACGCAATTGATTTCATCTTGGCCGGTGCGACAGCGGTTGGGGTCGGCAGTGCAAATCTCAGAGATCCGTTTGCCTGTCCAAAAATAATCGAAGCCCTCCCAGGGTTGATCCAACACCTGGGATGGTCCAATATCAAATCAATGATTGGAGGTGCGCATGAAAAACGTCATCATCGCTTGTGATTTCGAGCACAAGGAAACG
>JAAYZB010000030.1 GCA_012515085.1 Acholeplasmataceae bacterium | reverse complement strand
CATCGAGGTACCCCGAGAGGATTTATGACCTATTCTGAGCGGTATGCGTTTCACATACGGAGGTATTATATCCTATTCATTCGGATAAGTCAACTAAAAAATCTGGGCTTTCCTCAGGGAATTTTAAGCCCCAAGAAGCGCGGAGCCGATCCATTTGACGGAGGATTTCAATTGTGATCTCTGGCGTCATGATTGGACTTGTTAATTCGTTGTTTTCCAAGCAGCGAATGACTTCCCGAATCTCGTATTCCAATCCGTTGACCTCGTGATAATGACTGATGGTATTTTCAATTTCACCGTCAAGATCATAGATCATCACTTCTTCGGCCCCGTGGAAATGCGGAATAAAAAGTTTCTTTTTTGTTCCGGTGATCCAAGCATAGGAGCCGATGTTGTCCTCGAAACTCGCCTTGAGAATTGCTTTGGCTTTCGGATAGCGATAAGTGATGGTTTCCGAGCTGTCGACATTTGTAGGCAGAAAATTCACTTTCGATGTGACTTTGTTTGGCTTCCCGAAAATCATATTTGCCAACGTGATGGGATAGATCCCGATATCGAGCAAAGCCCCACCCCCCAAATAGGGATCTTGAAGCCTCGGCCGGGTAAGATTGGCGATATCAAAGCCAAAACCGGCTTCTAGTTGGACAACATCGCCGATTTCTTGATTGTGGATAAGCTCGATCATTGAAGAAATGGCAGGTAAAAACCGCGTCCACATCGCTTCCATGACAAAGAGTTTCTTTTTTTTGGCCAAAGCGAATACATTTTCCGCTTGTCGATGATTCAAAGTAAAGCTTTTTTCACATAGCACCGATTTTCCATGTTCAAGACAAGATAGCATTTGATCATAATGGAAAGCGTGCGGCGTAGCAATATAAATGACATCGACTTTGGAATCAGAAAACAGTCGATTATAATCATTGTATTCGCTCACAATGTCATATTCTTCTTTAAAAGCGATTGCGCGTTCCAAATTGCTGGATGCTACCGCTTGGAGTTTGCCTTCCGTGGCATTCATGGCTTTGGCGAAA
This sequence comes from Acholeplasmataceae bacterium, assembly GCA_012515085.1. GTDB lineage: Bacteria > Bacillota_I > Bacilli_A > Izemoplasmatales > Hujiaoplasmataceae > JAAYZB01. The sequence continues at coordinate 3,376 of JAAYZB010000030.1, read as the reverse complement.
GCATGGGCGATTCTCCCGGCACCCAAGATTCCAAATCGAATCATTATGGTATTTCCTCCAACTTCTATTATAGAGCATTCCCCAATTCCAGTAAAGAAAAACCGCGTGTTACACAATCAGTGTTGTGCGATTTTAGTTAACTATGATACAATGGAATTCGGAAGGTGATCAGGTATGGAACCTTGGTTGATAGCCGTTGTTGTCATTGCGAGCAGTTTGACCATTTATTTGGGATTGTCGGCGTTTTTATACCGACGACTCTTTCTTGTGGCGGGATATCATCGTCAAGCGTTTGTCGATCAAACGGATCCGTTTTTCAAGCCGAGTTGGAACTGGTTTGATCGCGCACCCAAAGAATCAGTCAAAATCAAAGCCTATGACAATACGTTGCTTACGGGTGTCTTTATGCCCAGTTATGACGAAAAGTCGACGTGTACCGCAATTATACTCCACGGATATCGGTCGTGTCACGAAGATATGATTGCGATTGCGAAAATGTATAACGACATGGGCTTCAAGACATTGTTGATTGATCAGCGGGGGCATGGAACGAGTGGCGGAGAATTCACGTCGTTTGGCCATTATGAAAAAATGGATTTGAAAAAATGGATTCTTTATGTTTTGAAGACGTATGGAGCAGATGAAAATATTCTACTTCACGGGGTCTCAATGGGAGCTGCCACCGTGACGCTCGCATCTGCACTCGCATTGCCTGAGCAAGTGAAACTGGTAGTTGCTGATTCAGGATTTACGACGCTGCCTAGGTTGTTTTTAGCAAATATGAAAGTCAAGTTGGGATTGCTCTTATTTCCTGGACTGGATCTGATTCTTTTCTTTATGCATCGATATCTATTATGTCAGGTGAATCCATTGAAAGCAGTGCAAAAATCCCGAATTCCCATATTGTTCATCCATGGGGAAGCCGATACCGAAGTTCCCATGGTGATGGCGAATCAGCTCCATGAAGCGTCTAAGGCACCGTTTAAAGAATTGTATTTAGTTCCCAATGCAGCTCATGGAAAAGCCTATGTGCTAGACAAGACCAACCTTGAACAGCATTTGTTCGCGATTATTCGAACGTTCTTTAATATCAAGAAATCCGTGATAAAACAAATGAAATGAGCTTCGGCTCATTTTTTTTCGAGATACACACGGGCTTCATAGGGTTTCATCCGGGTCAGCTCGTCAATCGATGACACATTCGTTAACAACAGTTGAGCATGTCGTTTCGTTTCCAAGGGCTTAAAGACCAAATCACGATCGGAGAAATTACAATAAACAGTCAAGATATCCGGCCCCAGCGTTCGTTGGTAAGCATAGAGTTTCGAATGAGAAAAATACAAATCATGATAATCGCCATAGACAATGACCGGATAGTCCTTTCTTAATGCGATGATTTTTTGATAATATTTGAGAATCGACTGGTCATTGTTGAGATTGGTGGCGACATTGGTCGTCAAGTAATTGGGGTTGACTTTCAACCAAGGAGTTGTGGGTGAAAACCCGGCATGAAGCGACGAATCCCATTGCATAGGTGTTCGGGCATTGTCACGGGACATTTTTCGGATTTTGTTCATCATCCGCTGATGTGTCAGCCCCCATTTCCTGCCAGTGCGATAGATATTGTGAGTTTCAATATCTTGATAATCTGCCAAATCTGGGAACTCGGCGTTTTCCATGCCAATCTCTTGTCCTTGATAGATAAAAGGGGTTCCCTGTTGAAAATAGATCATCGTGGCCAGCATTTTGGCAGAGGCTTGATGGAAAGCTGTTGAACCGAAACGGGACACGCTTCGTGGCTGATCGTGATTTTCCAAATACAAGGTATTCCAACCCCGCCCTTGAAGCGCGTTTTGCCATTTAGCGAGAGGACGTTTTAAATTGATAGGTCGAAATTTTTTCATGAACCATTTCACAAAATAGTTATCAGCACCCATGTGTTCAAATTGAAAGACCATATCCAATTCGCGGATGTCTTCATCAATATAGCTTAAAGCCTTTTCCGGAGTGATAAGCACCGTTTCTCCCACGGTAAAGCAGTCGTAATGAGAAAAAACCTCATTGCGGAGTTCTTGGAGATACCCATGGATCTTTGGGTGATCCAGATAATGTTCCCGGCCAGAGAGGATTGGAGAAAAACGACCTCTTGGGAGCCCGTCTGCTTTTGCGATGATGTTGATGACATCACAGCGAAAGCCATCCACGCCCAGATCCAACCAAAAACGAAGAATCTTTTTTACAGCTTCTCGAACTCGAGGATTGTCCCAATTGAGATCCGGTTGTTTTTTGGAAAATAAATGGAGGTAGTACGCTTGTCTGGTTGGATGGTAAGTCCAAGCCTCACCGCCAAAAAAGCTGCCCCAGTTGCTCTTTTCTTGTTTCCAATGATAGAAATCAAGATACTCGGGATCGTTATTTGCCGAGGCTTGAAACCAGGGATGTTCATCCGATGTGTGGTTGACCACCAAATCCATCACCAAACGAATCCCTGCTTGATGGAGTGCCGAAATGAGTTGCTTCATATCGGACATTGTGCCAAAATCAGGATGAATGGCAGTGTAATCCGAAATATCATAACCATTATCGTCATTTGGAGAAGCGTAGACCGGTGACAACCAAACAATATTGATTCCGAGTTCCACCAAGTAAGGAATTCGCGAAATGATCCCTTGAAGATCGCCAATACCGTCATCATTGGAATCCTGAAAGCTCCTCGGATATATCTGATAGACAATGCCTTCACGATACCATGCTTTTTTCATGATTTTCCTCCTTTGAAAAATTGTTTGAATGCTTGACGGAAATGACGATTGCAGAGATGAATGATGCCTTCCATCATTGACAATTTTATTTTACCTCCGCTGAAAAGTACCAAACTGCGAGGAGTGGATTCGCCAACCGATTTTTCGGCAGCTTTCCTTGAAGCGGTGCCGGATCGTTTCAGGGTCTTCCAAGCGATCCGAACAGCTATTTTTTTGAGTAGTCGTCCTAGCAAAGTATGAGCCAGGTCGTTGATTTCATCATCCAAGTGATAGGGACGAGCTCGGTGGATGTGCTCTTGATTCAACGGGCGATCAATCAATGTAGAAAAGTCTTGATCGGAAAAAGTGAGTCCGCCAGAAACGGTATAGGAAAGCGCCAGTTGATTTTTTTCAGGCGTAGGGTAGTCTTCTGAAAACTGGATTTGGATAGGGCGGGAGAGACAGATGTCCTCCGCGTTTTTTTGAATGGCGATGTCATATATTCCCGAAATCCCTATCCATTTTTTGAGGTCGGGGTGATAGATACTGAAATCAAGCGATCCCAAGTCAAATGAGACTGTTTTTTCTTCATTTGGTTCCAAGGATATTTTTTTGAATCCACGCAGTTCACAAAT
>JAAYZB010000225.1 GCA_012515085.1 Acholeplasmataceae bacterium | reverse complement strand
GTCTTTATCGATCATCGCTTTCAAGTCCTGCTTGTAATGGCTTTCTACGTACGACGCATAATCATATCTCGTCTTGTGGATATACCACATATCCACGTATTCATCCAGCACCAACATCCCCAGCCTATCACAGGCATCCAGCAATGCTTTGGAACAGGGATTATGCGCCGAGCGGATGGCATTGTAGCCGCTTTCCTTCAAGATTCTGATCTTTCTTTCTTCCGCATAGTCGAAAGCGCAGGCACCTAAAAGACCATTATCGTGGTGGATACAAGCTCCACGAAGGATGATCCTCTCGCCATTCAGGCAAAAGCCGTGATGGCTATCGCATTGGATCATTCTTATACCAAAGGTTACCAGGGCGGAGTCGTTTTTGAAGTCGACTCGGCAACGATATAAATAAGGTGCTTCGGGACTCCATAATTTTGCGTTGTCAACTTCCAATTCTACTCGAAAGCACCCTGAACTAACGCCGGAAAAGGATGATACCATTTGCTCTTCATCATCGGTTAAAAATAGGGATACTTCACCTTCCGCATTCGTCTTCACCGTGACTTCAACGATTGCCGGGGAAATCGATACTGTTTTGATTGTAACGCCATTGATGTCAATATGTTCCTTTTCGGTCACAATCAAGAATACCGGGCGATAGATGCCAGCACCCGTATACCAGCGGCTGTTTGGCTGATCAGAATTCCGGACAATTACTCTCAACTTGTTTTCAGATTCATAATCAAGATAGGAAGTTATCTCAAAGGTGAATCCGAGATAGCCATAGTCATGAGAAAAAACCTTTTTGTTATTGAGGAGGATTTCAGCGCAACTGTATACCCCCTCAAATTCAAGGAATATTGCCTTATCGGAATACTCTTTTTGAACAAAAAAGGCTTTTTCATACACATAATCATAGGCTTGGAACCAGCTGATGTTGACGCCGCCTGCACTATCAAGGCTCCGATTCTCATGGATCATGGCGTCATGAGGAAGGAAAATATTCTTGCTTTGTCCCTCCTCGTTCATCCGATAGTATTTCCAGTTGTCATTCAAGGATATTTTCTTCATCTTGGCCTTTTATCAGTTTATTTTTTGGTATTATTCCTTTTTTCCTTTTTTTCCGATTCTTCTCTTTCTGCTTCCTCTTGTTCTAAGCGCAAGCGTTCCGCCGGATCGATCCATTCGCCACCACTCGCAAGAACTTCGGCTTTTTGATTGGCCAAAATCTTTTCTTGGTCTTTTTTCAAGTGCTTTTCCACGTTAAGGAAAATCATCAGTCCCGCGATGATTGCGTAACAGATGAGTTCAACTACCAAGAACCCGATAACGAATGATGTTTTAACAGCGGCACCGACACCGACAGAGGGATCATAATCACTGGTTAAAAGCATGAAGTTGATAAAAGCCATGGAAACCCCGAACAACCCCACCATGATCGATCCATAAACGGACATCGTGAAGCCATCGCTCCGAAAACCGTTTTTTGCTTCAAGATGATCAAGCACGTCTGAAAGCAACGCCAAGGTCACATACATAGCTGGGATGGACCCGATTCCTTTTAAGATGATTCCCGCACACACCCAATAGAAATTTGTCGTATCAATGAAACTCAATAAACCGCCCAGGACAGAGATGATCATACCGAACAAGATCGACTTCTGCTTGGTCAGTTTATTAGCAATCGGCCACGCTATGACCATTCCGACTGCCGTGGGTATCCCACCGACTAAACCGAGCAACCCCATGGCTTGGCCTCCCGTTATTGGACCCTCGAGCACGTAATCACAAAAATAAGTCATCGACCCGTTTTTGATCAG
>JAAYZB010000224.1 GCA_012515085.1 Acholeplasmataceae bacterium | reverse complement strand
CGAATCGAGATGACCTGCATACGCGACACCCTTTCCGTTTACTTTGATTGCTTTTTATTATATAATAATATTAATCGTTTTTCAAAGAAAGTGGGAGATTCCATGGAATTTCAAAAGGAATACCTGAATCAGAGTGGTCTTGCCATGGGCTTTAAAGAATTGACCGAAGTCCAAAAGCGAGTGATACCCCTTGTCAGAGAGAAGAAAGATTTGATTGTGGAAGCGAAAACCGGTTCTGGGAAAACGCATGCTTATCTTTTCCCAATATTTGAGCGATTGAATGAAGAAGATCCCACTTGTCAAAGTTTAATCATTGCCCCTACGAAAGATCTGGCAAAACAGATCTTTGCTTTTGCAAAGATGCTTACGGACCCCGCTATTCAACCAGTGGATATTCGCCTTTATATCGGTGGATCTGATCGGGATGAGGAAATTGAGCGATTGAAGCTTTCACAACCTCAGATTGCCATCGGCACTCCAGGAAAACTGCACGATCTGATTCGAAAGGAAAACGTACTCAAAGTCCATACAACCGCTATCTTAGTCATCGATGAAGCCGATATGACTTTGGATCACGAATTTCTCTTCGATGTCGATCAGATCGCATCAGCGATGCCGGAAAAACTGCAAATTCTAGTTTTTTCTGCGACGATTCCCGTGGGAATTCAACCGTTTCTTAAAAAATATTTGCATCAACCCGAAATATTGACTTTGGCAACGTTTACCGATCACAATTTGTCCATTCGCCACTATTTCATCAAAACCAAGGAGCAAGATCGACTCATCGTGTTAAACCGGTTGCTCGCAACGTTCCAACCTTACTTAGCCATGATTTTTTGTAACACGAAAGCCTCCGCGGAGACGACCTATGCTTGGATAAAAGATACCGGCGCATCCGTTGCCTTGATTCACGGGGGCATTCCCTACCGGCAACGAAAACAGATCATGGAACGGATACTGCGATTGGATTTCTCCTATGTCGTTACCACCGATATTCTTAGCAGAGGGATTGACATTCCCAGCATCAGCCACATCATCAATTTTGAATTGCCTGAGGATCCTGGATTCTATATTCACCGTAGCGGCAGAACTGGACGGATGGATGCCAATGGCATCTGTTATTCCCTTTACGCTTTTAAGGACAACCAATATGTCTCGGAATTGGAAAAACGAGGCATTCATTGTGAATTTCGCGATTTAAGTGCGGAAGGCTTGGTGGCTACGCGAGGTCTGGATGCCAGAAAACAACGGGAAAAGCGACAATCGCCGGTTGTCACCCAAGCGATTCGCCAGATTCCAAAACCAACAAAAGTCAAACCAGGATATAAGAAAAAATATCTGCAAGATGTGTCAAAAAAACAAAAAACATTATTTTCACGGAAAGGAAAGACTCAATGAAGCTTGGATCACATGTTTCTTTAGGTGGAAACGATAAATTTCTTGGTTCCATTCAGGAAGCATTGTCCTATAACGCAAATTGCTTGATGGTTTATACCGGCGCCCCCCAAAACACCAGTCGCCTACCACTTTCCAAATTAAAAATACCGGAAGCCTGGGCATTGATGGCCATAAACCGAATCGAGAAGACCGATGTTTTTGTCCATGCTCCCTATATCGTCAATTTAGCCAATCCGGACATTGAAAAACAGCAATTTGCCATTCAATTTTTAACAGAAGAACTTATCCGAACCACTGGACTTGGAGCGAATGTGATGATTCTTCATCCAGGAAATCATCTAAATAGAGGGTGCGAATACGGAATCGAACTCATCGCTCAAGGAATCAATCAATTACACCGAAACACCCAAGGAGACTCGACTATCATCGCCATTGAAAGCATGAGTGGCAAAGGAACAGAAGTCGGGAAAACCTTTGAGGAACTGCAGGCAATCATTGATTTAATTGAAGACAAAAATCGAATTGGCGTCTGTTTGGATTCTTGCCATTTGCATGATGCCGGGTATGATGTCCAAACTGGTTTTTCTCAGGTGATTGATGAATTCGACCGGGTGATTGGCATAGATAAATTACAAGTTTTTCATCTCAATGATTCGAAAAACATCCGAGGTGTGGCCAAAGATCGCCATGCCAACATCGGTTTCGGCCAGATCGGCTTTCCGGCAATCTGTGAGATCCTTAACCACCCGCGAATCTCACATGTCGCCAAAATTCTAGAAACACCCTATGTGTCAAATCCTGCTAATCCGAAACTGAGCTATCCTCCATACAAATATGAAATCGCCATGCTGAAGGCTGGGGTTTTCCAACCGGATTTAATGGATGTTATCGTCTTAGCGGAGGGATGATCATGCCGTTACATATCGTCTTATATCAACCGGAAATACCTCAAAATACAGGTAACATTATGCGTACCTGTGCCGGAACTGGAACGAAATTGCATTTGATCGAACCATTTGGCTTTCGCTTGGACGAGAAGCAGTTAAAGCGAAGCGGTGTGAATTACTTGGACCATGTGAGTGTTTCTTCCTATCGCAACTGGGAAGAGTTTGTCGAAAAAAATCCCGGTCGATACATATTTTTGACGCGTTATGGCCATAAACCTCCTGAGGAAATGGATT
>JAAYZB010000223.1 GCA_012515085.1 Acholeplasmataceae bacterium | reverse complement strand
AGTTGGTTAGAGCACATGACTGTTAATCATGGGGTCCTAGGTTCAAGTCCTAGTTGAGGCGCCATTTCGGCCCGTTGGAGAAACGGTTAACTCACATGCCTTTCACGCATGCATTCGCGGGTTCGAATCCCGCACGGGTCACCAGTCTATCACCAAAGATCAGCGATTATCGCTGATTTTTTTATTCCTTAACCTTGACAGACAGACCAATACCGGTCGGCTAAATTGCAACCGTAATACAAAATAGCCGATAAGTGGAGTGAGGATATGTACATAACTAGACATATAGAGGACAAGATCGTTAAATCCTTAGAAATGTTTAAGGTTATTTTAATTACTGGTCCAAGACAAGTAGGAAAAACAACGACATTAAAAAAACTATTTCAAGATAAATATGCTTATGTGACTTTGGATGATATTAATGAACTAGAAGTTGCGAAAACCGATCCCAAAACTATTTTTTTTGAATCATTCTCTGCCTTTAATCATCGATGAAGTACAATTAGCCCCGTCATTGTTTACGGAAATAAAAAGGCTGGTTGATGAAAGCGAAGAATATGGAAGGATTATTCTGACCGGATCACAAACATTTCAACTAATGGATCATGTGACTGAGACCTTGGCGGGAAGAATTGGGATTATAGAGTTTTCAGGTCTCTCATTAAGAGAAATATTAAACGATCATTATATGAATCCATTTATTCCTAACAATGACTACTTGGGAGAGGATCGCTCCGGGGATAATCTGAAAGATATATGGCAAATCATTCATCGTGGAAGTATGCCCGAATTATATAAAAAACCAAGTATCGACTGGCAACTTTACTATGCTTCCTATGTAAGAGCTTATATTGAAAGGGATGTTAGAAGTTTATTAGAAGTCAGAAATTTGGATTTATCTTCGAAATTTTTAGTTAGTATCGCGGCTAGAACCGGGCAATTAGTCAACTATTCAAATCTATCAAAAGATATCGGTGTCAATATTAGAACGATTCAAAGCTGGATCAAAGTACTCGAGGCATCTGGTATCGTCATACTCATTAAGCCTTTTTCAAATAATGCTTTAAAGCGGATCATTGAAACGCCAATGCTTTATTTCTTAGATACTGGGTTAGTCGCTTATTTACTGAAATGGTTGACAAAAGATACATTGAAAAACGGTGCCTTAAGCGGCCAAATTCTTGAAACATTTGTTGTTTCTGAAATAATCAAATCATTTAAAAATAACGGAATCTTGGACATGCCAATCTATTTTTATCGAGATAAAGATATGAAGGAAATTGATTTGATCGTTAAAAGCGATGATAATTTGTATCCAATTGAAATAAAAAAGGCCGCATCACCAACCCAAAGTATGACAAAGAATTTTTATCTTCTTCATAAAGCGATTGGCTACAGAGTGGATAATGAAATCATACTGTCTTTAGTCGATAAAAAGATGTATTTAAATGAAAATGTTTTAGCATATCCTATCAAAATATTTAAGAAATTTTTTTCAGGAACATATGAAGAGAGACACGATGGGGATATTCCCATATTTGGGCATATCAACATATTTTCAGTCTTTTCTTTCATGCATGCATTCGCAGGTTCGAATCCCGCAAGGGTCATCATGATTTCCAAGCTTATCATAATACGAAGATAAGCTTTTTATTTTATATCTTTTTTTGGCTAGGAAGGGCCCATTGACAAGCGATTGGATATTTCCCCCTTTGGTGAAAAGCTTGGATAATCGACTATTTTAGAAAATCCAACAAGTAATCTACATTTACATACGGTAAAAATGGATATTTTAAGAAAAATAAGATATAATAAAGTGCAACTATCTCGATAGGTAAAAGAAAGGCGATCAACGAATGCATAAAGGACGACGCGTATTAACGCTTTTTATAATAACCTTGTTTCTCAGTGCGTGTGGAGTCATCTCCTCTACGACTGAAACAATACATACCACCACTCAGACGACTTCGGTTAGTTTGACACTGGCCCCGACAACCGGCATTGAGACGACATCTATGAGCGAGACCACGACGTCGGCCACCGTTGTCTCTTCAACGATCGTTGAACCGACGACAGACCTCACCACCAGTATTCCCTTGACGACGATTCCTTTGACGACGTTGCCACCAACATCCTCTAGTTCGACAACCACCACATTGACCCAAATTATCGAATCGGAGCTTTTGGATGTTCGCACCAATATATCCGATGGCAGCGTGACCTTAAGCAAACAAACGCCACTTTTGGGTGACTTCCTTTCAATGAGCGCGAATGTCATCAATGGATATGAATTTGAGCATTGGCAAGATATGGAATCCGGATTGATTGTATCAATGGAGAGGGAATACAGTTTTACTTTGTCGGCCAAGCGATCTTTCAAGGCGATGTATCTTCCTGAAGGAATGGCGGAGTTGTATTGCTATAGCTCCAATGAGACCGCCGTTATTCGCGATATCACCGGTCCGGTCACTAGCGGTACTTTAGTTACGATCCAGGCGGAAGCGACAGAAGAGTCTTTGTTTGTATCCTGGTATGATTTGATACAAAAGAAGGATATCTCTACTGACAACCCGTTGACACTGTCAGTGTCTGAAAGTCGGTATTTGGTTGCCGTCTACGCGACCAAGGTCAGTGATTTTCTTGCCTATTCCACCGGTTTTGAAGATGCGTCAAAGAGTGCATATTTAGAGGGATTGGTCGAATCGGAAGGTGATTTCTGGAAACTGTCGGATAGTCTGATCGGGGCCTTAGATTCTGATCAAAAGATGGATTTGAAAAGTGTTCGGATGAAGGCGGGGTATCTGGAAACGCAGTTCGCGCTTCCGAGCGTGACCGAAATCTCTTTTCACTACGGCCAATATGGAATTGACGCGGCTGAAGTGCTTTCTGTTTTCGTGTCCACGAATCAGTCAAACTGGATCTTGCTTGAAGAGGTGACTTCTGATTCGAGTTTTAAGACATTCTCATTCTCGTTGACGGATGCATGGTACCAAGATAATTCCTTGATGCCTGCAACAGAGTTATATTTGAAAATCTCAGGGCTAGCAGCAACTAGAACAAATATCGATAATTTGTCTATCTTTCAATATAATTATCAGCGACAAGAGTTGCCAGAAGTGTTTTTACGACCAGAAACGGAGTATACAGGTTATTATGAAGGCATTGGAGGACTCGGTGGAGAAGACTTGGTTGACGCGCTCCGAGCGATTCTTTGGGACGGGTTTGCGATGTTGACTTATGGCGAAGCTCGTACCATTTTAGATGAGACCGATGCGGATCCTTCCAACTCGGCGAACGTGATTTTGGTGTATTTAGGAACCTCTGTCTCTGGGGCTTGGGATTCAGGAATCACTTGGAACCGGGAACACGTTTGGCCACAATCTTTTCTCGGGGCAGAAGCCGATAATTATGTCGCAAACGTGGCCTCAGATCTGCACAATCTCAAACCAGCCGATCCCTATGTCAACTCCGTTTTACGGAATAACAAATATTATGATATTATTACCAATTCGGACTCGTATGAACCAAGAGACGAAGTGAAGGGGGATGTGGCTCGGATCCTTTTCTATATGGCTGTGATGTATGATTATTTGCATCTGGTCAACGAAAACCCCGGACTATATGAAATGGCGATGCTGGATGTGCTGTTAGACTGGCATGTCCAAGATGAAGTCGACGACTTCGAAAGACACCGCAATGACGTGATCTATTCTTATCAAAAAAACCGCAATCCCTTTATTGATCATCCGGAACTGGTCGATTTGATCTGGGTTGAAGAATCAAGCCTTCCTATTTCATAGAATATAAGATATAATACATTTGGCTTGATAGAGGTTGAAAGGGTCAATGTATGGATCGATATCATTATGAGCCATTGCGAAAGCGGATGGTGGACCAACAATTAAAAACAAGAGGCATCGAGAACGACAATGTGATCGATGCTTTTTTACGTGTGCCTCGCGAGTTGTTCGTACCATTGGCGTACCGGGACATGGCTTATGAAGATATGCCTTGTCCCATCGATAAAGATCAAACCATTTCGCAACCATACATGGTGGCACTCATGACCGAGCTCGCAGTACTGGATCGAAGCAAAACGGTGTTGGAGATCGGTACGGGTTCGGGGTATCAAACGGCGATTCTATCTCTCCTTGCAAAGACAGTCTATTCCGTGGAAAGAATCGAGTCACTGCTTGACAAAGCGAAAAGCATTTTGGATCAAGAAGGATATCTAAACATTTGCTATGCTCACAAGGATGGATCAACGGGTTGGGAAGAACACGCTCCTTATGATGCCATCTTAGTCACGGCGGGAGCCGAGGAGATTCCGGAAAGGTTGTTGAAGCAACTGAAGCCACATGGAAGGCTGATCATACCGGTGGGGAATCGTTCTTGGCAGACGTTATGGTTAGTGATGCGAATTGAAGAGCGCTACCAGCGGCAAGCGATCTGTACTTGTCGATTTGTTCCACTCCTATTTGGGACGGAATATTAAAGAAATCAAACAAAAATATCAAAAAATCAAAAAAATAAGGTAATTTAATTAAAAAAATAAATGACTTTCTCACAATTGAGTGATATTATGATAATTGGACATTGGTTTGAAGCTTCAATAAGGGAGGAAACAAGAGAACTCAATGAAAGCACTACTTTTAGAAAACAAAAGGAAATTTATCCAATATATCATCGCTTGCTTTTTGCCGGTGATTGGGGATATGGGACGAGTCGTTGTGTTTGCGATGATCTTTGAAGCAATCGAGCGAAAATCCATGGAATTCTTCCAATGGACGATTTTGGCGGTCATTGGGTTGATCTTGTTGGATGCAGCAGCGTTCATCGCCTCGCGGATGATGCGGATTTCTTATATGCGCGACACTTTGTATTCCTTAAGGATCAAGGCGTTTGAAAAAATCATGTGGATGGACTATCAACAGTTTCATCAAAAGTCTCGCGATGTGTATTTATCCAATCTGATCAATGACATCAACACGTTTGAGCAATCATTCTTTCTCTCGTTGATCAACGTGATCTTCCGATTTGGTATCTATACTGTCTGTATGACATTGCTTTTCATCCTCATGTGGCAAGTGGCGCTTGCGGTCATGATCGCCTCCTTTTTGGTACTCCTCATTTCCCAACTTTTTCAGAAGCGAACCGTCAAACTGCAACAAGAAGTATCGAACGAAAACGAACGAACGACGTTGAATGTCTCGAATACGTTATCCGGGCTTGAAATCTTGAAATTGAACAACATCGAAAAGACATTCTTGAAAAATACGCAACGTCAAATCGACAAGTTGGAAGGCAGAAAGTTTGGTTTTCGGTTTTTCTCGACACTGCAAATTGATTTGAATGTGGCTATCGGGTATTTTTTGTTTATCGCACTTCTCATTTATTTGATGACATTGATCGGTACCGGGATGAGTTATGGGAATATCGCCATGATCATCCAGTTGTCCACTTTAGCCATTTTCCCGCTTGTCAATATGTTGCCGCTGATCAATGTTATCAAATCGTCCAGTGCCATCTATGACAAGATCGCCAAGCCTGAAGAAATGGCGGAAGGCAATTCCAAATCCAAGGAGTTCGTCTTCAAAAAACGAGTCGAAGTTCAAGATCTTCATTTTCAATATGATGAGAGGACCTTGTTTCATGATTTGGATTTCACCATTGAAAAAGGAAAGAAATATTTGTTAAAAGGGCCGAGCGGCTCCGGAAAATCAACGCTGATCAAGTTGTTGTCGGGAATCTATGACCAATACGACGGCAAGATTACGGTGGACGGGACCGATCTTCGAGCAATTTCTCTGAAATCGCTCAATAATCGCTCCAGTTATATATTTCAAGATGTCTTTTTGTTTGAAGCATCTTTGAAAGACAATATTGCGTTATTTAAAGAGATCGATCCATACCGATTGGCTGAAGCGATTGAGAAATCGGGACTCAAGGAGTTTGTCGATAGCCATCCAAAAGGCGTGGACTTTCAGATCGAAGAAAACGGCAAGAATTTATCCGGTGGCGAACGCCAACGGGTATCCATTGCCCGAGCGCTCTATAAACAAGCCGAAGTCTTGTTCGTGGACGAAGCGACTTCGTCTCTCAACGATGAATTAGGACGAGGAATCGAAGCGACGATCTTGAATCTGGATGCGACTGTCATCGCCATCAGCCATAAGTTGTTTGCGGGGATCACCAATCGCTATGACTATGTTTTAGAGATCAAGGATGGATTCATCAATCAGTATCCGATCCAAGATTACTATCAGGAGGCGAGCTGAGATGAAACGAAAAGGACATTATCTTAAAAATATTTATATTCCGGCAATCGTCCGGCTTCTCATGGCTTTCATCAATTTCCAGATGTCGTTTGCCATGTTCGATCTGGTCACTGCCGCAACCGCGGGCAATTGGGATCTTTTTTGGGATCACTCGATCGTGGCGCTCGCCTATACGCTTGCGATGTTCCCGACTTCGATTTTGCTGGCATACACACGCGGCCGCTTCATCAAAGGCGCGTTGGAAGCGATGAAGTCTGATTATTTAAAAAGTGTTTTTAATAAAAACATCTCCGAATTTCAACGGGACAACAACGCACTCTATCTTTCGGCCATCACCAATGATTTTGACTTGATCGAGCGAGATTACTTAGAACCCATCCTTACGTGTGTGTTTTCCGTTATTGGGTTTGGAACGGCAATCTTGATCATTGCGATTATCAGTCCTTTGTTTGTTGTGATCGCCCTCGGGATCGCGGTGATCAATTTTGTGGTCACGCTCTTTTCCGATCGTCCGGTCAAGAGACACAATGCCGAGCGGAGCGACATGATGCGCGATTACAGTGGCTTTGTCAAAGAAGCGCTCTCTGCTTATCAAATCATCAAAGCCAATGATTTGGAAAGCCGTATTCAAGAGAACTTTGCCGCAAAAAGCAAAAGGGTCCAGCAAAAGAAGTATGTCATTGATAAGATTTTTTCGTTTATCTTCGCCTTTCAAAACATCAATGCGTATCTGACAGTTTTTGCGCTTTTACTTTTGGTGGCCTATCAGACGATTATGGGGGCTTTGACGTTTGCGGGTGTGATTGTTATTTTCCAAAACATTGATTTCTTCATCGGCCCCATCATTGAATTTTCGGAAACTATACCACGAATCAAATCGGTCAAGGTTTTATTTACCCGGATCGATGAATCTTTAAAGAACAAATCGGTCTATCCAGAAACCGCTGATTTCGATACCCTGAAACACACGATCGAATTTGACAAGGTATCCTTCGCCTATGATGAGAATGTGGTTTTGAATCAAATCTCTCTCGAGTTTCAAAAAGGTGGCAAGTACTTGATCGTGGGTCCGAGCGGCGGCGGGAAATCAACGATTTTACGCCTTTTAAGGAAATATTTCGCCCCGACGGAAGGGGACATCAAGGTGGATGGCATTTCCTTAAAGGATATCAAAAAAGTCGACTATTTTTCGAAGATCGCCAACATAGAGCAACAAGTATTCTTGTTTGAAGATACCTTGAAGAATAATTTGACGCTTTATAAAGAGCATTCCGATCAGGAGATTGCGGATGCGATCCGCCGGGCAGGACTCGAGGATTTCGTGAGTCAACACGCCGATGGACTAGGAAGAAAAATCGTTGATAACGGAAAGAACATTTCCGGAGGCGAGAAGAGCCGGATCGCGATCGCGAGAGGCCTTCTCAACAAAGCGGAGATCATTTTTCTCGACGAAGCGTTTGCCAGCTTGGATCTTGATAAAGCCCGGGCGATTGAAAGAAGCGTATTAGCACTGGAAAATGTCACGGTGATCAATGTTAGCCACGTCATCATCAAAGAAAACTTAGATCAATATGACGAGGTCATCACTGTGAAAAATCAAAAGGTTTGGATCAGAGAATTAGCATCCGCTTCGGCAGCAAATTGAGAAGGCTATGACGCTTTCATTCTTCTCAAAAAAACAAAAAAAATAACGCAATGAAAAACAAGAATCAAGTGTTTTTTGAAACCAATACAAAAAATGCTTGATTTTTTTTTATTGATATGATAACAATAGAGATTGTCGAAAGCAGGTGATGAAAATGGAAGCAGCTATTCGCGTGATGGATATTTCAAAAACCTTTAATCTCTCACGCAAACAACAAAAGATCGAGCAAACAAAATCCAAAATAAAAGTCGCGGTCGATGGGCTTTCTTTTGATGCATATCCCAACGAGATTTATGGTTTACTGGGCCCTAATGGGGCCGGTAAAACGACGACGCTGCGTTGTATTTCTACCTTGATCAAACCGGACAAAGGAGATATTATGGTTCAAGGGAAAAGTGTGATGCGGGATTCCGATGGTGTTCGACAAGCCATCGGTTTCTTGACAAGCGATATGAAGTTGGAAGAATTTTTCACACCCAATTATCTATTTGATTATTTTTCCAAACTGCATGGGGTGATCGACAGTGTGGCGTCGAAAAGGAAACAGGCACTTTTCCAGAAGTTCGGAATCGATCGCTTTCAAGAAGTGAAGGTCGGCGAACTATCCAGCGGTATGCGACAAAAGACACAGCTTGTGATTTCTTTGGTTCATGATCCAGACGTGATCATTTTTGATGAACCGACCAATGGACTGGATGTATTGACTGCCAAAGTGGTCACCGATTATTTGATCGAACTGAAAAATGCAGGGAAGACAATCATTGTCAGCACCCATATTTTCAGTTTGGTGGAAAAAATCTGTGATCGCGTCGGAATTATCTTAAACGGGAAACTGAAAGCGACAGGATGCTTAGAGGAATTGATTGAAAAAGGAGACACATTGGAAGAGTATTTCTTCCGTCTCGCCCGGGAAGAAGCGGGGGATAACCAATGAAGAACATTTGGACGATTTTTAAAAAGGAATGGGACCGTGTGATACACGACCGACGACTCGTGATCTCGGTCATGTTGTTGCCAGGGTTGATGATATTTCTTATCTACTCTTTCATGGGTGGAGCAATTGAGAGCTTCACAACGGAAGACGCCGTCAATGTAGCAATCTTAAATAATACCACTGGATTTGAAGCGATATATGAAGTGGCTGAAAACCCGGAAATCATTCAGATTCAGCCAATCACGGATACCGAAACAGCGTCGTATCGAGAACTGGTCGATCAGGAAGAATGGCATTTGGTCATTGAGTTTTCTCCGGATTTCGATCTTTATTCCGGCGGAGTAAACAAGCCTAGTGTCACTCTCTACTATAATCCGAACGATCCGGATTCCAGTTCGATTTTTGCTCGTTTTCAAGGATACTTGATAACGTACCAAAACTCATTGGCTTATGAGCTGTATGGCGATACTCGGTATTTCATATTGGAAACCACCTTTACCCCGGTTGATCCCAATCAAATGATGGGGCTCATCTTTTCTTCGCTTTTGCCGATGCTCACGATCATGTTTCTCTTCTCCGGAGCGATGTCGATCGGTCCGGAATCGATTGCCGGAGAAAAAGAACGAGGAACAATTGCAACACTCCTCGTGACACCGGTCAAGCGGAGCCACATCGCGATCGGGAAGGTTCTCAGTTTATCGGTATTGTCCTTGATGTCGTCCTTATCTTCCTTTATTGGCATCATCGTATCGCTACCCAAAATGCTGGCTTACGAGAATCTCGATGTGTCGATTTATGGGGTGGGAGACTATCTGATGTTACTACTCGTGCTCTTTTCGACGGTGTTTGTCATCGTGGGTATCATTTCCATTCTGTCCGCTTATGCGAAGAACCTGAAGGAAGCTGGCACACTGATCACGCTCATCTATCTTGTCGTGATTATCGTGAGTATTACCTCTTTCTTCAGTCAAGGAGCCCAGAATAATTCCCTTCTCTATCTGATACCGATCTATAACAGTGTGCAAACCATGACGGCGATTCTCTCGTTTGACCCAGCGGTCGTTACTTACTTACTGATCACTTTCGCCAGCAATCTCCTTTATACCATCATCTTCATTTTCATTTTGAACCAGATGTTTGAAAGCGAACGGATCATGTTTGCCAAATAAAAAAACCATACAAACGTCAGGCAGCGCCTGACGTTTTGATATAATAGAAGGGGTGATTGAAATGAAGAACAAACTATTTTTCGTTCTGGCGGTCTTTAATCTCTTGTTTTACCTAGCGATGAAATCGATTTGGTCAGGAATCGAAGGCATGTTTGGCATCGCTTGGCTTCAATACCTGTTATTAGGGATCCTAGGAGCAGTCGCTATCGTTGCCTTGGCGATGGTGTGGAAACGCTCAAGCGGGGCCCTGCCGTGGGTGAATGGAGTTTTGGCGATCGTGCTCTGTGGGGCACTTGCTTATATGTTTTATCTCGGAATCGGTTCGCTTCGTTACATTCTCAGGAGTTTTTTGATCAATCTCGGGATTTTCTTTGGAATCTGTCTGATTCTTTATTTTTTGTTTCGCTATCCGAAAACCAGTTTGGCCAAAAGCCGGTTATTCCGAAGTTTTCTAGCAGTCGCACTGGTTTTGGGGGTGGCCACGTTTTTAGTGTTAGCGAATCTGGTGATGATTTCTGCTCACCCAGTCGTCTATAGTGTGGAAGAGGAATATCAAATCGTATGGACGACCACGATCAATGCAACCGGATCGGTAAAAATTGGGGACGAGATGTATCATGACCTCGCTGCAGGAAGTGAGGACTCTTTTACGAAAGTGCACAAAGTCGTGGTGCCGACTGCCGTTTTGGATGCGGCGGAAAAATATGAGATCATTTCCACAAACTACATTTACCGAGGTCCTTACTCCGGGCTTCTGGGGAGGACGATCAAACAAGAAGTTGATTTTCGTCCCATCGATCCCGCCGACGGATTGCAGATCTATTCTTTGAGCGATGCACATGAATACGTGGAAGCGGCGGTAAAAACCGGCGCATATTTTGGTGAAGATCTTGATCTGCTGGTTTTAGCAGGGGATATTGCCTCACATTTGGAGAGAACCTCCGATATCGAACTCATCCTGAAAATAGCGCATGGAATCACCGGAGGCTCCCGAGCTGTAATCTATGCCAGAGGGAACCATGAAGTGAAAGGTGATGTGGCGAATTCGCTGTATCGGTATGTTGGCAGCAAGGATGAGGCATTTTATTACACCTTCCGTTTGGGACCCGTTTTTGGGATCGTTCTCGATCTCGGGGAAGATCATCCGGATGATTGGTGGGAATATTATGGCACAGCTCATTTTGAGGATTATCGCAACATTCAGACGGAATTTTTGAATCAAGTGCTATCGGATGGAAATTATCTGGATCCTTCCGTTGAATTCAAATTGGCGATCTGCCATATGCCCGTCACCTATGTTTCTTCTCATGATGGAAAGGATGGGCAAGATAGTCTCTTTTTAGAAGAGATACGACAAGAATGGACGACGTTGCTCAATACATTGGATCCGGATCTGATGATTTCGGGGCATCTTCATGAATTGATGCAGTTCTTGCCGGACATGACTCCTTTTGAGACACTCTATTATCATCCAAATTATCAAGACTCGCTTGATCCCAAGGGGTATATGACCGACGCCGGTTTTCCGACATTCATCATCAGTCGGCGAAGCGATACCCAGGATCCATCGATCAAAGAAAATCTATTTGGTAATAAATTGATCGGGTTGGCGACGGAGGTGGATCTTACCGAACAGGAAATGAGCATCGTCTATACCAATACGCTTCATGATATCATCCCCATCATTCGTCCATTTAGTGGTGAGAGTGTGACCGCCTTCACCTTTGACATCACCGCTTAGATAAACGACGAAACTAGCGAGAAGCGCTCGAATTCTTTTGTGGATTTATCCGTTGAAATATGATAAAATAAAACCCGAGAAGAAAGACAGGGGACCCTATGAATATTCGATTGAGACTTGCCAACTTAATCTTCCCGGAAGTGAAAAAAGGAATAGCG
This sequence comes from Acholeplasmataceae bacterium, assembly GCA_012515085.1. GTDB lineage: Bacteria > Bacillota_I > Bacilli_A > Izemoplasmatales > Hujiaoplasmataceae > JAAYZB01. Next base: position 6,021 of record JAAYZB010000223.1, on the reverse strand, counting down.
GATCTGGAAAAAGAATTTCCAAAGCGGCAATTACCCGAAGGCGCTATGGTGACGCGCTTTGCGCCGTCTCCGACTGGGTTTTTGCATACTGGGTCGCTGTTTGCTTCCTTGGTTTCTTGGCGCTATGCCAAGCAAAGTAAAGGGGTATTTTTCTGCCGTTTGGAAGATACCGATCAAAAACGGGAGATATCCGGATCCGGTGACAAAGTCTTAGAAGAACTCTCCGCCTTTGGCATCATCCCCGATGAAAGTTTTGTGTCGGGAGGGACTTATGGTCCTTATGTTCAAAGCCAACGAAAATTCATTTATGACATCGTCATAAAACATCTTATAGAACAAGGTTTGGCTTATCCGTGTTTTTGTACGCATGAGGAATTGGACCATATCCGGGCAGAACAAGAAGCGAAAAAAGAAAATCCCGGGTATTATGGCGCTTACGCCAAATGTCGCCATTTGAGCGAGATTGAAGCCATCAACAAAATTGAAGAAGGCAAGTCGTTTGTGATTCGTTTTCGCTCAAACGGAGACGAAGAAAAAAAGGCGGTGGTGGATGATTTGATCCGAGGAAGAATTGAATTTCCGGAAAACGTCCAAGACATCGTCATCATGAAATCCGACTTTCTTCCCACTTATCATTTCGCCCATTTGGTCGATGACCATTTCATGCGAACGACCCACATCACAAGAGGCGAAGAGTGGCTATCATCGATTCCGATCCACTTGCAGTTGTTTGAAGCGATTGGTTGGGAAAAGCCGCTTTATGCGCATTTGCCTGTTATCATGAAACAAGAAGGCGACAAACGTCGGAAACTTTCAAAAAGAAAAGACGTCGAAGCGTCCGTTCGATTCTTCCTGGAACAAGGATATCCGGCGGAAGGGTTTCTGGAATACCTGATGACGATCGCCAACACCAATTTCGAGGAATGGCGACTGGATCATCCAATGGCGAACATCTTCGATTTCAAGTTGGATTTCCAAAAAATGAGTCTGGATGGGGCCTTGTTTGATCTCGAAAAGCTCAGCAATATCTCCAAAGAACGTTTGGGCGCGATGTCCGCGTCCGAGATCGCAATGAACGCCACCACCTGGGCGAAGGAGTATCAACCGGAGTTTGCCAGGGCGATTGAATCCGATTCGCATTTGTTTGAACAATTGATGTCGATCGAACGGGGCGGAGAAAAGCCCAGGAAAGATTACATCAAATACAGCGACATCTTTCCAATCATCCAATTCATGTTTGATGAGTATTATCAAAAAGCAATTGATGAAGAACTAGTTTTCTAAGAGCGTTATTCAACAGCCGAGATCAAAGACGTGTTATTGGCTTTTCTAGAAAAGCCGGGACTGGAATTATCAGAAGACGGTTGGTTTGAGAACCTCCAGCAATTATCCCTTTCCCTAGGTTTTGCGGCCAAGCCGAAAGACTATAGGAAAAACCCGGAAGCCTATCGGGGCCATGTCGGCGATGTGGCGGAAATGATTCGAATCGCCGTATCAGGAAGAAAGAACACACCGAATTTCTACTACATTCTCAAATATATGGGAATGAACAAAATAACAGAAAGAATACAAACCATCATCGGCCTGTTGTAGGCCGATTCCGTTGGCCCGTTGGAGAAACGGTTAACTCACCGCCCTCTCAAGGCGGCATTCACGGGTTCGAACCCCGTACGGGCTACCATACTTAACAGAGCAGTCATTCTCATACGTGTGAATGGCTTTTTTTGTTTTTGATGGGCTATTAAGTTGATGAGATTTCATAGCTAAAATGCGGTTTCATAACTACGAAAGCCACTATAACTTGTTTCATAATCGTTATCTTATTGCCATTCAGGGTCTTCACTCCAACTCTCAAATACTAATATGCAATAAGCTAGCCTGATGTGAGAGAATAGAAGTCCATGGCTTGTATGAAATAAGTGAGAATAACAGCAACTTAAGTGTGGATTTTTAGGGGCATAGTCCTTCTTGTTGGCGAGATTCGCGTGGTTAGACGTAGAAAAATAACAAGACAAAAACAAGCAGTTAAGAATTCACACCCGCTTCAAAGGAACAAGATATGTCATATTACCTTTGGAAATCACAAATCCCCTTGCGGAACATCAAAGACTATGATATTGTAATTATTACAAATAAGTAATGATTATAAATTAGGAGGTGAATCGATGAGACGATCGTTTGAAGACATGAAGATTTTATTAAGACAGCAGAACATCAAACTCTCCCACCACCGGTTAAAAGTCTTGGAGTATCTTGCCAAACATCATATTCATCCGACAGTGGAACAAATCTATGATGATCTTCATAAAGAGATTCCAACTTTATCGAAGACAACCGTGTACAATTCCTTGCACGCCTTAGCGAATGCGGGGTTGGTCCGGATCATCACGATCGAAGACAATGAGACCCGGTATGACCTCGAGGTCGAACCACACGGACATTTCAAATGCGAACGGTGCGGTATCATTTTCAATTTCACGATCGATATCGACAAAATATCCACAAACGAGCTGAACCACTTCGAAATTCGGGAAAAGAGCGTGTATTTCAAAGGAATTTGCCCCACTTGCTTACAACAAGTCAAAGATAACGATTATTGGAGGATAGGAATATGAACGATTCGAAATGTCCCGTCACCGGCATGACGAGCAAATCTGTGGCCGGAAGCGGAACAACCAACAAGGATTGGTGGCCCAATCAGCTCAACCTTAGAATCTTGCACCAGCATTCCTCTCTCGGCAACCCGATGGGACCGGATTTCAACTACGCCGAAGAATTCAAGAAACTGGATTTGAAGGCCCTGAAAGCCGATCTTGTCGCCCTGATGACGGATTCGCAAGATTGGTGGCCAGCCGATTGGGGTCATTACGGCCCGTTATTCATCCGCATGGCTTGGCACAGCGCCGGAACCTACCGCCTTGGCGACGGCCGAGGTGGAGCCAGCAGCGGGTCACAACGTTTCGCCCCGCTCAACAGTTGGCCGGACAACGTCAACCTCGACAAGGCGAGACGTCTCTTATGGCCGATCAAGCAGAAGTATGGCAAGAAGATCTCTTGGGCTGACCTGATGATCTTGGCGGGCAACTGCGCGATTGAATCGATGGGTCTAAAGACTTTTGGATTTGGTGGTGGCCGAGTTGATATTTGGGAACCGGAGGAGGATATCTACTGGGGGTCGGAAGGCAAATGGCTGGACGATAAACGCTACAGTGGCGATCGCGATCTTGAGAATCCCCTGGCCGCCGTTCAGATGGGATTGATCTACGTCAATCCAGAAGGTCCAAACGGTAATCCGGATCCAGTCGCATCCGGTCGCGACGTTCGTGAAACCTTCGCCCGCATGGCAATGAACGATGCGGAAACCGTCGCTCTGATTGCCGGCGGTCATACCTTCGGCAAGTGCCATGGAGCGGCTCCGGCAACCCATGTTGGCCCGGAACCGGAAGCGGCATCACTTGAGAACATGGGACTAGGCTGGCGAAGCACTTTTGGCACCGGAAAGGGTGCCGATACCATCAGCAGCGGCATTGAAGGCGCTTGGAAACCCAATCCGACCAAGTGGGATATGGGGTATTTGAAGATCATGTTCAAATACGAATGGGAGCTCGTCAAAAGCCCGGCTGGCGCCTATCAGTGGCTGGCAAAGGATGTTGAGGAAAAGGACCTGATAGTCGATGCCCATAACCCGAGCAAAAAATACCGTCCGATGATGACGACCGGCGATCTGTCATTGCGGTTTGATCCGATCTACGCACCGATCGCCAAACACTATCTTGACCACCCTGAGGAGTTTGAGGATGCCTTCAGGCGGGCTTGGTTCAAACTCACGCATCGCGATATGGGACCACGGGCTTGTTATCTTGGACCGGAAGTGCCAACCGAAGAACTGATCTGGCAAGATCCCGTACCAAGGGTGGATCATGAGTTGGTCAGCGAACACGATATCACAGAGTTGAAGGCCAAGATCCTTGCGTCTGGGCTGACAGTCTCCGAACTGGTCAAGACAGCCTGGGCCTCGGCTTCCACCTTCCGCGGCTCCGACAAGCGCGGTGGCGCCAATGGCGCCCGCCTCCGTCTTGAACCTCAGAAAGAATGGCAGGTCAACGAGCCCGCCCAATTGGCTAAGGTGCTGACAGTACTGGAAAAAGTGCAATCCACCTTTAATTCAATGCAGTCGCAGAATAAACGTATTTCCCTCGCCGATCTGATCGTGCTGGGCGGCGCTGCCGCCATCGAGAAAGCGGCAAAAACCGCAGGATTCAACGTGGTTGTCCCCTTCCGGCCCGGTCGTACCGATGCGACTCAAGCGATGACGGATGCGCCCTCTTTTGCGGTCATGGAACCAAAAGCAGACGGATTCCGTAACTTCCAGAAGGGCAAATACACCGTCACTCCGGAGGAAATGCTCATCGACCGCGCGCAACTATTGACATTGACTGCGCCGGAAATGACGGTGCTGATTGGCGGACTTCGCGTGTTGGAGGCGAATTACGCTGGGTTGAAACATGGCGTCTTCACCCATAAACCGGGCGTCTTGACGAACGATTTCTTCGTGAATCTGCTCGATATGAGCACAAAATGGAAACCGGTGACCGCAGAAAACGATTTATTTGAGGGCCGAAATGGTAAAAGCGGCGAGCTCAAATGGACGGCAACACGTGTGGATCTCATCTTTGGTTCAAATTCGCAACTCCGCGCTTTGGCCGAAGTATACGGCGAAAGTGATGCCAAAGAAAAATTCGTGCACGATTTCATTGCCGCCTGGAACAAGATCATGGAAGCGGATTGTTTCGAATAAGCAATAGAGCAAGAGAACTGTCAGTATGGGTGGTTTCCCGAGCGGACGGAAGTGATCCCCGTCAAGGATGCACGATAAAAAATGATGTTTGAGATAGATGTTGATAGCTATCAGTAATTTAATGCCATCAGCATCTTTTTCTTTGTCCAACTCCATCCTATTTCTGATTATTTAGCAGACATCATCGGTCTTCTATGTGAAAGGTATCTCCTTCGAAGTGTCTGATGTTGCGTAAAAGCAGGAGTTTGGATCCGTCGATGGTATAATGAGATTGTAGCGAAGGGAGGAATTCTGAATGAAATATGCATCACAAGACTTAAGAGACGAACACGATGGTATTCTTGTCGGACTCGACATCCTCGATAGCATGGTTAGCCGAGTAAAATCCGGGCATAAAGTCGAAATTGACGATCTTGCGGATATGATTCGTTTTTTCCGAACGTTTGCCGATCAATGTCATCATGGCAAAGAAGAGGGGCTGTTTTTCCCCGCGCTTGAACAGTCGGGGGTAGCGAATGCAAAAGGGCCGATTGGACAGATGCTCTTGGAACACACCCAAGGACGGTCTCATATCGCGAAAATGGCGGAGTCTCTCAAGGGACAAACCGCTGATTTGGATCGATTTGTCGAGGCCGCTGAAAGTTACTCCATTCTTTTACGGGCCCATATCCAGAAGGAGAACAAAATCTTGTTCCCGCTCGCGGACCAGAGCCTGGCCAAAGACCTCCAGAAATCGCTCCTTGAAGGGTTCGAAGATCACGAGAGGAACGTTATGGGGGAAAATGTGCATGAGCAGCTTCACGAACTACTGCACAAATTTCAGCACAAGTATCTTCCCGATTTTCATCGTTAGGGAGCGTCCATCGGACCATGATCTTTTCCGTTTCTTTTTGATTGGCGATCTTGTCAGAGACCGCACTACCAATAAAAGAACAGAGCGTTTTTTGATTCACATTGTATTCCTGCTTGTAAAAACTAAGACTATCCGTAAAAGTTCACCATTCGTGGTGGGCTTTTTCGTATACTGAGACAAAGGGATAAATTTTCTTGGTCTTTTCTTTGTTGGGGATATTGATAGTATGAATTGATAGATGACAAAAAAAGGAATCAAGAGTCATTGGTTTCCGATTGACTCAGGCTTTGCGATGGCTGTTTGTTCTTTCTTGGATCATCGCCCGCTCACGTTCGCGCTGAAGATTATAAGCGCACTGTTTCATCGCTTT
>JAAYZB010000029.1 GCA_012515085.1 Acholeplasmataceae bacterium | reverse complement strand
TTTTCAACAGCCGCTCGAGCCCTTGAAAAGAATCCACGGTTACTTGAGAGGGATGATCAAGCATGGCCAATTTTTCCTTAAGAGTCAACACCATTTCCAACTGTTGATATTTTAAACTGAGATCCAAGCCAGCTTGATAGAACTCGCGCCGGGCGTGTTTCGAGATCATTCGCTCGACTTTCGGAAGATGTTCGATGAAAAATGCCCAGGCATCTTCCAAATTAAGTAGTTGTAGGTTGATACGTATAAATCGTTCTAAATATCGATTTTTAACTTTGGCAGCCAGATAATACGATTGGTAATGTTCTAACGCGTTCAGGTAATCACCTTTCTGATACGCTAGATCGGAATCCACCAACAGAAAGATTGGATTTTTCTGTTCTCGATCGAAATGACGGGCATAGAGGGCCATTTCTTCTGCTTTCGCGATTTCTTTCTTATCCAGGTACAGCAAAGCAAGTTTTAAATATTTACTGACAAGGTTGCTACTGGAAAGCGTATCGGGGATTGAAAGAAGCGTCTGAATGGCGAGATCGGTTTTCTTTAATCCTTCATAACAGACAGCGAGATAAAACAACTGCATTCGCTTCAACGCCTTGTTTTCTTCTATAAATCGTTCCCGGTAATGAAGAACAGCTTCCAATTCCACAAAATCTTCCGTCTTCAATAACAAACCAATCAGTTGATCCACCAAAGCAACTGTCGGTTGAAACTGTTCACTGATTTCATTTTCTAATGGTTCTTTCAGCAATAAAATCGCTTGATCAAATTCTTGATTGGACTCATAAAAATTGGCCAGCAACCGAGTAGCTTCCCAATAGATCGGATAGGTTTTTTCCGCCAATGCCTCAGATCGCAAAGCGATAAGTTTCTCAGCTGTTTCTGCATTTAACGGACTACTTTGACATTCTTTTAGCAGTTCTTCCAACATGGGTCGAAACTATCTCCTTTCGATCGGTTTTGTCATGGATTCCAGGCATTCGCCCGTATCGAGGCTGACGAGTTCAATTTGGAATTCGGTCGGTCGTATGGTCAAAAGGGCATAAGATCGGCACATCCCCACTCGCGGAAAAGCCAGTGAGCCCGGATTGACCAAGACTGCTTCGGGAAATTCATCGATTCGATATGCGTGAGTATGCCCATAGAAGGCAATCTGACACTGTCGATAATAAGCCGCCTGATATAAAAGATGCCGACCGGATTTTACATGATAGGTGTGGCCGTGGGTAAATAAGATCTTAACAGAAGAAAAATCCATGACCAGTTCATCGGGGAACTTGGGTTCGAAGGGATAATTTCCTCGGACACCGATAATATTTAGGGCGGATAATTCGGTTTCGGACATTTCTGAATCGCCAAGCGAAAAGATATGATCAACCGGCAGTTGCTGCTGAAGCATGTGTTGGATGACATCGCGGTTGCGATGATTATCGCTAAAAATCAGAATTTTCATGAATGCGACCGTAACAGGTCCAGTAATTGCCGTATTGCTTGCCCACGGTGACTAATGGCATTCTTTTCTTCTGGGCGACATTGAGATAGTCTTTTTTTTAATGAGGGAATATAAAAGACAGGATCATAACCAAAACCATTGCCAGAAATTGGTTTGTCCATAATCTGACCTTTAAGAATTCCAGAGAAAAAGACGACGGTTTCTGGAGACTGGTAATACACTAGTTCACAGACATACTGGGCTCTTCGATCTTCAACTCCGTGCATCTCTTTCAATAACAAAGCTAAATTATCCTCATCCGTTCCCGACGGAGAATACCGTTGCGAAAAAACACCGGGTCGGTTGCCCAACGCGATGACTTCGAGGCCCGAATCATCGGCGATTGTTGGAATTCGAAACCGATCATAAAAGGCTTTGGCTTTGATCAATGCATTTTCCCGAAACGTCATTCCAGTTTCTTCAATATCGAGATGAGCATTTAAATCCGCACAAGTCAGAAGCTTAAAGGGACTATTAGCAAGGATTTCTTTAAATTCCCGAATTTTATTGAAATTGTTAGAAGCAATCAATAATTGTTTCATATTCTCACCGGCTTAAGTATAACATAAAAACCCACTTCATCTCCCATTTGAAGAAAAAAATACGAGCGTTCTTTGAATCAATCAGCAACAAAAAAGATTGAATAATCATCATTTTCAAGTATAATGAAGGATAAGATGAGGTGAGCCAATGAGCGACTATGATGATTTGTTTAAGTCTGATGTTTCGAATTCAACCAAACCGACGCCTTCGTCTCTACCACCCGAACCGGATCTATCGATCGATGAATTAACAAGAGAGTATAAAGTCAACCTGAGATTGGTCCTGATATATATCGGTATCATGTTGCTTGCTTCGATATTTCAATTTGTCTATTTCCGAGCACAATATCCAAAATCAGATGAAATCAATCAGGCAATTGAAGTAGTGGAGTCACCGGAGGTGGTGATTTCGGCTTCCGGTGATTTGGACTATCCCTATCAGATGACATTTACTGGCAGCTTTAAAAACATTTGGGATCGTGCTCTTCCAAAAATATGGGTCGAATATGATTTTGTCGATGAACAAGGGAAAAAGATTTATTCAGTGACGATTGATAGCGATCAAATCGAATCCGGGGCAGAATTCACATTTTCAGAGATCGAACTCAGCGCTACCAACTATCCCGATTGGAAAATCAGTTATGGATTAGATGAAAGTTCCTTTTATTACGTCATACTATATTTTTCACAATTGGCGATAACCGCCCTTTTATTTCTCTTGATCGATCAATGGAGTTTAAAACGAGATTGGCATCTTTTTCGTAAAAAATGGCAATCAGGCATTGGTCAGATATTTACAGGTCTGATTCTCCTCTATGTGGTATCGATTTTGTCCCAAGCGTTTTTGATTTATGTCCTTGGAGTTGAGAGTGGCTCGGAAAACGAGCAAGCTATCGCTTCGATGTTTTCAAACAATCCCTTGGCCTTATTCATGCTGTTTCTTCTACTCTGTGTGTTTACACCCTTAGTGGAAGAGCTTGTTTATCGCAAAGTGATTTATCGTTTTATGGATCGACGATTTGGTTCAACAGTCGCTATTATTTCCAGCGGTCTGATTTTTGGACTGATGCACGTGATCAATTATGGCGACTTTCTTCAAGCAATCCCGTATGTGTTGATGGGAATGGTTTTCGGCTGGGTCTATCATCGATCCAAGAAGAACATTATGGTCACAACCGGAATGCACTTTCTAAACAATCTTATCACTTTCTTAATTTATTTTATCGCAGTTCTATCGCAGTGAATTCATAAAAAAAACCGGCAATTGCATTTGCCGGTAATTTTTTTGTTTGTTTTAACGAACAGCTTCTTTTAATACTTTTCCTGCTTTGAATGTAGGAGCTTTCAGAGCGGGGATGGCGATGGTTTCGCCAGTCCGGGGATCATGGCCAGAACGAGATTTTCGGACTTTGACTTCGAATGTTCCAAAGCCGGTCAAAATCACTTTTTCTCCTTTGACCAAAGCTTCTTGAATTGCGAGTACTGTGGAGTTCAATGCGACTTCAGCGTCTTTTTTTGTCAGATCAGATAATTCTGCAATTCTTGCGACTAATTCGGATTTGTTCATCGAATGATACCTCCTTTATTTTGATAACTCAATTATAAGAACAACAAATATAAAATGCAAGCGTTTTTACGAAAAAAAAGCCGTTTTTTTAGATAATTTAGCCATTATTCGCGATTTCTCAAGCTTATTTTCAAGGGGGTTCCTTCAAAATCAAATCGAGACCGGATTTGATTTTCCAAATATCGATAATAACTGAAATGGATTGCCTGGGTATTATTGACGAATAATACAAACGTTGGGCACTTGCTTTTTACCTGAGTGGCGTAATAAACACGAAGGAGAACACCGTTGTGTTCTTTGGGTGGATTCAGGAGCATCGCTTCGGTGATAACCTCGTTCAAGGCCGAGGTCGAGACCCGTTTTTGGTAGTTTTCAAAAGCTTTCTGGATCAATGGAAAGAGCGACCCTATTCTCGCTTTTGTTTTCGCGGAAACATAAGCGATTGGGATGTAGGGTAGAAATTGAAATTCTCGGCGGATTTTTTTAGTCCATTCCGACATGGTATTTTCGGTTTTTTCGATGGTATCATATTTATTTAAGACGATCACCATGGCTTTACCACTCTCGAGGGCATAACCGGCGATGTGTTTGTCTTGTTCTTGAATCCCAGCAAATGCGTCCAAAACCAAGAGGCAGACATCACTTCGTTCAATGGCATGCATCGCTCTGAGCGCACTGTACTTTTCGACCGATTCAAAGATTTTCCCCCGTTTTCGTAAGCCTGCAGTGTCAATAATGACGGCTTCCTGATCGTTGAAGGTAAATAGCGTATCAATCGAATCCGTCGTTGTTCCATGGATTTCAGAGACAATCAATCGTTCTTGGCCCAAAATGGCATTGACAAGTGAAGATTTCCCGACATTGGGACGTCCAATCACACAAAGCTTTAAAATGTCATCGGAATACGGCTCTGGTTTGTCATCTGGAAGATAATTGACGAGTCGATCCAGTAAATCACCAATACCGATACCATGAGAAGCGGAGACGGGGATGACATCTTCCACACCGATTTCGTAAAATTCATAAGCTTGTTGGCGAAGAGATGAATTATCAACCTTGTTGACGGCAATGACAACGGGTTTTTTTGCTTGAAAAAGCAAATTCATAACTTCTCTGTCATCGGGCATCAACCCGGATTGCCCATCAGTGACAAAGCAAATGACTTCGCTTTCTTCGATGGCGATTTCTGCCTGGGCTCGGATTTGTGACAAAAAAGGTGCATCGCTGATTTCGATGCCCCCGGTGTCAATGACCGAGAAAACGCGGTTAAGCCACACAGCTTTACCATAGATGCGATCCCGTGTTGCTCCCGGTTTTGCGTCGGTGATCGCGATTCTTTCACCGACGATTCGGTTGAAAATCGTTGATTTGCCTACATTTGGCCGCCCAACGATTGCCACTGTTGGAATCATGAACGATCATCCTTTTTTGTATGGAACGTTATTTCTTAAATTTTTCAAATAAATCTGCTAAGGATTGATTGGCAGAGACGTTGTCTTTCAGATGAGACTCATATTCTTTTCGTTGTGATTTTTCTTGAATGCGTTTTAATGATACGCTCATCCGCCATTCTTTCGGGAAAAAGGTCAAGACCTCAACCGTGAGAATATCACCGACTTTTAAAGCGTCTTCGACTCGATTGATCCGTTCGGATGATATCTCATGAATGGGGAGAAACGCTTCTACTCCGGAGATTTCAAGAAGGGCTCCTTTTTCCATAATCGTTTTCACGGTAGCGGATACGTGTTCGCCAACACGCAGTTTCAGATCTGCCCAAGGATTGTAATCCAGATGTTTTTTGGATAATGTGAATTGCTTTTTATCGGGATTGATGCTGGTGATTTCAACCTCAATCTGATCGCCCACTTGTACTCGTCCGGCCAGATTATCATGCGGATCCCACGAGTAGTCGTTTCGGTTCAAAAGACCGCTGATTTCTCTTTCAACTTCGAGCAGCATGCCGAATTGCATCTTTTTGACAACTGTTCCCATCACTTTATCGCCGACATTGTGATTTTTCATGAACAAATCCCAAGGTGTCTCTTGAAGGGCCTTCAAAGACAAACTGACTCGCTTGCCGGAAATTTTGATGATTTTCGCTTGAACAAGATCACCGGCTTTGATGACATTTTCGACTTTTTTTGTGTGATATTGGGAGAGTTCGCTGATATGGACGAGACCTTCGACATGATCTGATATTTTTATAAAAGCTCCAAAATCCATAATTCTTGAGACGATTCCATTGACGATATCGCCCACAGCAAACGCTTGGATTTCCGTTTTTTCTTGTTGCTTTAACTCTTCATATTGCAGTTGCTTCCGGTTAACAATAAACTTATCTTTTCCGCG
>JAAYZB010000222.1 GCA_012515085.1 Acholeplasmataceae bacterium | reverse complement strand
TTTTTGTGAATCATCCGCCGGACGATACTATGAATATCAGAAAGTATAAACCTTATGGAGAAATCAGAATTACGGGAAATATCCCAGCATTTCAAAGTCAATGGTGCTTATCTATCCTGCAATCTAATTGAAAACGGACATATCAATGATACGTACAAATTGATCGTTGTCTCAGGTGAAAGTCAAGAGAGTTACATCCTTCAAAAAATCAATCACCATGTGTTCGCAGACATCTATTCTGTCATGTCCAATATTTTTTTGGTCACGGAATATTTGCACAAAGTGATTTCAGAGGCTGGTCGCAATTCTCTCTTTGAAACTCTTACCATCATCAAAACCACGGAAGACCAATTGTACTATCAAGACAGAAATACCAATACATATTGGCGAGTATATCGCTTCATCAGTGACACCAACATCACCCATCTACAAGACAAAAATCGTCAACTCGCTCTCAGCGGGTTGGCTTTTGGTTCTTTTCACGAACGCTTGAACCATTTCGATATCCAGCAACTTCACGAAACAATTCCTGCATTTCATGACACCAAAAAAAGATTTCAAGCATTTCGAGAAGCCGTGGATCGGGATACTCGTATCCGAGCGGAATCAATTCGGGATGAAATTCATTTTTTTCTGGAAAGAGAAGCATATGCCGACAAAGTCTTACGTTTGATTGATCAAGGAATCATCCCGGTAAGAGTCACTCATAACGATACCAAACTCAACAATGTTCTTATCCACCCAGAGACACAAGTCACTGCTTGTATTGACCTCGATACTGTGATGCCAGGCTCACTTTTATATGATTTTGGTGATTCCATTCGTTCTGGCGCCAACCATGCTTTGGAAGATGAGAAAGACTTAAGCAAAGTAACTTTCGACCTTTCTCTTTTTAAGGCTTATACCACTGGTTATTTTCAAAGCGCGAAAACCATTTTGACGCCCAGTGAAGTTGAGATGCTCGCTTTTAGTGCGATTTTGATCACTTACGAATGCGGCATGCGCTTCCTAACCGATTATTTAAACGGTGATACCTATTTTAAAATCAATAGAGTCGGTCATAATCTGGATCGTGCTCGCACTCAAATCAAGTTGGTTAGGGATATGGAAAGCCAATACGAAGCGATGCGGAAAGTTGTTTTTTCCTGTTATCAATCGATTTAGACTCGTTTTGCCTCAATTTTACTTTACTAAAAAGACGGTCGCAATAAACCCAAATAGGGTGGATTGAACCGTCTTTATTTTTAGCACTTTTCGATACTCTATCTGTCAGTGTGTTTTCAGACATTCTGTTTCTCGAAATTCCACGCATCCCGACACATATCTTCAATCGTTTTGGAGGTTTCCCATCCCAACTCGCGCTTGGCTTTGCCGGGGTCAGCATAAACGATGGCCAAATCACCGGGTCTTCTTCCAACCACTTTATAGGGGACCCTCACGTGATTGACATTTTGAAAAGCAGTGACCAGTTCCAGCACACTCACGCCTTTCCCCGTGCCCAAATTATAGATATTCACAGCCGATTTCATCTTGTTTAAAGCCGCAATATGACCCTTTGCCAAGTCAACGACATGAATATAATCCCGAATGCCGGTACCGTCTATGGTCGGATAATCTTGGCCATAGATTTGGAGTTCTTTGAGTTCCCCTTTCGCGACTTTTGTAATATAAGGCATGAGATTATTGGGAATTCCGTTAGGATTTTCACCGATCAACGCACTTTCATGAGCTCCAATCGGATTGAAATACCTTAACAAGCTTACAGAAAAAGGGGGATTTGCCTTTGCAGCATCCGTGAGAATTCTTTCGGACATCGCTTTGGTTTCTCCATAGGGGTTTGTTGTTGTCTTTAGTTCCATCGTTTCAATCAATGGCGATGGTTGATCACCATAGACGGTAGCGGATGAACTGAAAACAAATTTATGCACACCATATTTAATTGAAAATGAAGCGAGATTGAGTGTCGCAAGGACATTGTTTTGATAATATTCCAAAGGCTTAGCGACCGATTCGCCCACCGCTTTCAAACCAGCAAAATGGATGATTGCATCAAAGGTATGATGCAAAAAAACCGGTTCCAGTTCCACTTTGTTTGCGACATCGATTTGATAGAAAGGAATCTCTTGATGAGTGATTTTTTTTAAACGATCCAGAACCGAAAGACTGGAATTGGCCAGATTATCGACAATAATCACTTCATGATGATGATTCAATAATTCGACTGCTGTGTGCGAGCCAATGTATCCTAGTCCACCTGTTAATAATATCTTCATTTTCTTCACCCGTTTGTATTATACATTAAAATGATTGTCAGCGCTATTCAAATATCAACGACTTTATCCTTTCTTCATTGATTCAATGAACATTGATCGGTTGTGATTTTGATTTATAAATCAATATTATCAAGATAAATCAAGAGTTTTCATCTGAAAAAAATAGGTTTTCTCATAGGAAGAGACAAAAACCACGTTGTTTTGTCAGTAAAAAACTCTT
>JAAYZB010000221.1 GCA_012515085.1 Acholeplasmataceae bacterium | reverse complement strand
CAACCCGTGAGAAATCAAAAGAAAAACCCGCGGCTTTTAATTGACGCGTAAACACTTGGATATTCTGATCGGTCACGATCCGCGGATGGATGTGATGTTTGATCGCATAGTTTTCCGTCGGTAAACCAAAGGCGTCGAAGCCGATCGGAAATAAGACGTTAAAGCCCTCCATCCGACGCTTGCGGCTGATGGTTTCTAACGACATATACGCCCGGATATGGCCGTTATGCATTCCCTCTCCCGATGGGTAAGGAAATTCTACCAAGCAGTAATAGGGTGGTTTCTTTGAAAAATCCACCGCCTGGAAAGCGTGAGAAACTTCCCATGCTTTTTGCCATTTGGGTTCGATTTCTTTGTGGGAAAAACTCGGAATAAATTCACTCATGAGACACTCCTTTAATAAAGAAAGATCGCCCAGAAAAGGACGATCAGGATCGCGGTACCACCTTTGTTCCGACGTTGGTCGGCACTTAACCCTTTTAACGCTGGGTCGCGGATCGAACTCCCGAGTTTCGCCCGATCAGCTCCAAAGGCCAATTCGTCTTGGATTGATCCCGGCTCACACCCGCCGCCGGGTCTCTAGAAAATCAATGCTCAAGAGTACTTTTCCTTCTTCATCGCAATTTATCCTATCATAGCACGAATTGATTAGTTTGACAAGCCCCCGTCATCAGATTCATCATCTTCGGATTCTTCTTCTCGGTTTTCTTCTTTGTCGCTTTGCTCGTCATCCACCACTTTATAATCCCCATCCATGACATTATCAGACAGATTTTGCAGGTGCGACAGGGTTTGAAACGTCAGTTCCCGCTGTAAGATGAACACCGATCGATACCCCAAAAACATGAGCAGGAAAAACAAAAGTTCGGGCAAATCGATCAGATAATAAAACGTCAGAAGAAACGCCAGCGGCGTAATTGAAAAGACGACCAAACGATAGATTTTTTTATAGGGGATGAATTTCTTGAGCCTCAAAAAAGGCAGGGTAGAGATCAAGGAAATAAAGAGCAGCAAGATCAAATTTCCGATATAATTGACGATGAGGACGGTGATGATCATCCCGGTTTGAAGCGTCTTAAAGAATTCAGTGAAGGTCATTTGGGAATCATCGGGAATCATTTGTAAGGCACTGAGATGGACTCCAGACACATAAAAGTGCACGGTATTTTCCTGAAAGACCATCACTTGGCCAGATAATTCGGCATTGAGGATGGCGATATTGTCATCGGCATTCAGAAAAAACACGGAGTAATCGTAGAGATTATAGCGGGTCAAAGGATCATATCCCGCTCCCGAACACACGATTTCACCGGCGACTAACTGACATCCGGTTGTCTCTTCGGTCAAGACGGAATTGGTTTTATACCCGGCATAATAAACGATTGCGCCGATTGATAAAAAGAGCGCTAAAACCAACAGATATAAAAAGGTAAAAAAACCGGATTTGTTCCGGTATTTCAAGAGCATCTTCGGTTGAAACAGACTGTCTTTTGCAATATTGTACATGGAATCACCAACCGGAATCATTATACCATAAAACCATTGGACTCCCAACAAAAAACAACCTGATTATGCTATAATAATCTGGGTGATCCGATGGATTTTCTCTCTAAAGAACGGCCCTATTACACCGTCAATGATTTTTATCAAGCGAAATTCAAGGAAAAAGTCATCAAAATACCCTTGTCCGGCCCCTTCTCCTGTCCTAACCGGGACGGGACTTTGGGGTGGGGCGGTTGCACCTATTGCACGGAAAAGGGAGCTGGTGAATTTGCCGGAAATCCGCTAGTTTCTTTAAGCGAACAATACGAGAAAGGCTTGGCGCTGCTTCGAAAAAAATGGCCAAGCGGCAAAACGATTGTCTATTTTCAGGCTAACACCAATACATATGCTCCCGTTGCCACGCTGAAATCCCTTTTTTCCGAAGCCCTTCAGTTAAGCCCCGAGATTGTCGGCCTGTCGCTTGCGACAAGACCCGATTGCCTCCCCCTAGATGTTCTCGACTATCTTGGAAAGCTCAACCAAGAAACCTTTCTCACTGTGGAAGTTGGCTTACAAACAATGCATGAAATAACCGCAAAAAAAATCAACCGCGGCCATGATCTCCAAGCATTCGTTCAGGCAATTACCGAACTTTCGAAACGCCAGATCCATACCGTTGTCCATATCATCAACTCACTCCCAGGTGAAACCAACGAGATGATGCTTGACACCATCCGTTTTCTCAATACCTTGCCCATCAACGGCTTGAAGATCCATATGCTCTATCTCGTCAAAGGAAGCCAATTGGGAAGGGACTATCTTGCACACCCTTTTCCCTTGCTGAGCTTGTCCGACTATGTCGATATCACCTCCAGTCAAATTGAACTCTTAAGGCCGGATATCATTCTTTACCGACTGACGGGCGATCCAGTGAAGGCAGATCTGATCGCCCCCCTCTGGACCCTTAAAAAGTTTGTCGTCACGAACGAGATCGACAAACGTTTACGTCAGAATTCTTCTTTCCAAGGAGCAAGGTGGACGAAATGATCTCCATCGTCAACGACGCTCATATAGTGTTTTTCGAGATAACATCACGAATCATGTGAGGGTGACGGGTGGGATGGCAATCTTTTTTGACAATTTTAACGGTGACACATGTAAACAATAATCAACCGCTGCTAAATACTCCTTTACTGCCATGGATCCTCTTGATGATGGTCCAGTAGAGTAGCTATAGTTATTCAAATCCATAGGCAGAAGACCACTGAGGCTTTGCAAGAGATTCTCGATGATTTCTTAAAGATGTGGAAAGCCGTCTATTCAAAAGTCGTTGACTCCTTCAGCGGAAATCTCAACTTTTTGAGTGTTGTCTAATAATTAATTCAATAACATATTGACAAGACTTAGATCGTCACAACTTTCTTGACACTACCTTTTGATAACTAATCCATTGAGTTTAGTTATCACTTTTTTTAATTAGGATTAATACAAAATACCCAAAAATGACAAACTTGATGGATCGCCTTGCATATTGTTCGATTTTTTTGGCGATAAAAAATTGTATTTTTATATTAAGCATGATTTTCTTTACAAACAAAGAAAAACGTGATAAAATTAAAATACGATTTAAAAAAATACACAAAAATCTTTATAAATAAAGATAATTGTGCGCAAATTAAAAATTAGGTGATCGTATGAATTTATTAAAAGAAGTGTCCAAGTATCCAGTATTTAATATAGGAATGGTTGAAAGGTTAACAGGAAATTTAAAAACTGCCTATTCAGCAATGAATAGATATATAAAAAAAGGCTATGTCATAAAAGTGAGAAAGAATATTTATTCACCCGTTGATCTGTCAACTGGCTTACTGTTAGCAAATCGATATCAAATTGCCTGTGCCCTAAGAGAAGATGCGTATTTGTCACATCACAGTGCTCTTGAGTACCACGGTTTGTCTAATCAAGTTTTTAATGACGTATATGTCTCTTCAAAGAGCAGATTTAATCATTTTGAATTTCAAGGAGTTCTTTATAAGTATGTTGCTCCAAAGATTAATGTAGGGATTATTTTTGCAACCAATACCGACAATATTCGTTTAACAGATATCGAGCGAACGATCATTGATAGTATCTATCAAATGAACAAGATCACCGGTTATGAGGAATTAAGCAATGCTATAGAAGCTCTTCATCATTTGGATGAAGAAAAACTATTCGTTTATTTAAAAGCATATGATATCCAATCTCTTTATCAAAAATCAGGGTATATACTAGAAAAATATCACGATAAGTTTGGTTTGACAAATCATTTCTTTGAAATGTGCAAGTCAAAAATAAAACAAGGTATCGTTTATTTGGTTGATGATTCAAGTGGTTCAAAGTTTAATAATACCTGGCAAGTCATGGAACCAGCTCCACGGGATTATGGAGGTGATGAAATTGTATAAAGTTGATAAAGTGTATCTAGGAAACAAAGCTAAAGAACTAGGATTTAATCGTGATACACTTGAGAAGGTGACTAGGTTATACGATATTCTCAGATTTATGAATACGATGCCTTTACTGAAAAATAGCTTAGCGTTAAAAGGGGGAACAGCTATATACTTCACTATGCTGGATTTACAAAGGCTATCGGTAGATATTGATTTAGATTTTGTTAATCCCTGTAGCAAAGAAGAAATGCTTATGCAAAGAAAAACTATGAATAGCGCTATCCATAAGTATATGTTAAGTGAAGCCTATGAACTCAGTCCAAAATCAAAATCACCGCATAGTTTAGATTCTTTTGTCTATCGATATATAGGGGCTAGTGGAAATTATGATAATATTAAAATAGAAGTGAATTATTCATTAAGAACTCACATTGATCCGACGGAATATGTCCAAGCAAATCACCTATTATTTACCAATGATTTTCAAATTCATCGTTTAAGTGCTATCGAGGTTTTTGCTAGTAAAATTAACGCCTTAATGACAAGAGCAGCTGCACGAGATTTATATGATGTTCATAACATGATTATAAACAAGTTAATTAAAGACGAATATAGAGATCATCTTAGAAAATCCGTCATTTTCTATTTTGTTATAACGGCAAGAAAAAATGATAAAACGTTTCACATTGAAGCGATTGATTCGATCGATGAACGCATTATTAAGAGAGATTTAATGCCAGTTCTATCAAAAAATGATCATTTTAATTTATTTGAAGTCAGAGAAGTGGTTAAGAAATATATAGTGAATTTATTGGATTTTACACAAGATGAAGAAAGGTTCATCGATTTCTTTCATAAAAATCAATATGAACCATCATTATTATTTGACAATAATCAGATTCTGAAACGTATTCAAAATCATCCAATGGCATTATGGCGAACTAAATAAAAAGCTGGATTAAAAAGGACTATAATGTAGCAGCTTAGATTCCGTTTTTAGTATCAGTAAAAATGATGATCTAAAAATTCTGGAGAATTTCTTACTAGTGTTCATGAAAATGGAATGATCTATATTTTCTTCATTTAGGACTATGATAATTGGACGTCGCT
>JAAYZB010000220.1 GCA_012515085.1 Acholeplasmataceae bacterium | reverse complement strand
CCATTCATAGACGGGGATGGCCACATAGGCGAAATCATCGCCCTCGCGTTCATAACTCACAAACGCTTTATGATCGTATTGAACGGGTGAATAGCTGTATTCGCCTTCGACCAGGTAGGTTTCCAGATTCACGGGGTCATCGGCCGAGATGTCGTAGAGCGCCACCTTGACGCCGGTGAACCGGGTGAATCCATCGACGGTTTCTGCCTGACGGCCCACGCCGAGCGACAGATCTTCGGTCAAAGGATGCAAGTAATCGGAAACACCTTCCTCATAGAGTTCCCCTACTACTTCCGGATGTTCGGGATCGGTCAGGTCGATCTTGTACAAAGGATCGGTCTGGACAAAGGTCACGATCAAGGCCTGGGGTCCGGAGAAACGGGCCGCGAAGATCCTCTCTCCCGGTTTTCCCAACCCGGTGAGCGAGCCAATCTGTTCCATCGTGTCTTCCGAGGTGGCATCAAAAATATACAGGGCGTTCGCGATCGTGAATCCGGTGTCGCGATACTTTGTGTCGGTGGTCGCGATCCGGAAGGTGCCGTCATACTCGTCCATGGAGAATTGATTGAGTGGCGATCCCGGCACCGTGCCGGTAGCCCTATAGACCAATTGCCCATCTTCGACCGCAAACCGGATCACGAAGGTCTCGTATTCATAGAAACCTGAGACGTCATTGACCTTGTAGCGGTTGACGATCGCATAGAGATTGTCTAAGGACATATAGATATCATAGGTGCTTCCAAGATATGCCTTGACATCGGCCGCCTCGTCGTCATCGACGGCGAAGGAAGCGAGCAAGAGGAAGCTCCAAGATTGGAAATTGTTCGGCATATAATAGATGTCCCGGGCGGGCATGGTTTCGATTTCATCCATGTGGGTGCTGTCATAATAAGCCGGGATGAACGTCTCCTCGTCTGATCCATAACCAAAATTACCTGCATAGTTGTTCATGACCAAATAGACTTGATTATCGATCATTCGCGAATCGGTCAAGTAGCTGCCCTCAAAATACAGTTCTTTGGATTTGACGATGTCTTGTTTGTTGGAAATATCGAGAACGATCACCCGGGTTCCGTACCGATAGCGCATATAGCCATAATAATAAGGCGCGCTCGTTCTGCTTTCGGTGTCATCGTCGACATCGAGATCCGTATTCGCTTGGGTCGTGGGAACTTCCGTCCATTCATAATGATATTCACTGCCGAGGAGAACCACATAGTCGCCGTATTTATACATACCTGACAAGTAACCATCGGTGGTATATTGGAAGGAATCGACAATGGTCATTGCCTCTGGATCGATAATCAGTAATGCTTGGTTCGTCATGACATAGATCGTGTCGCCATCGGTTAAAATTCGATCGGCTTCTTTGACTCCTGCCACTTGATCGTTTGATTCGCTGTGCGATTTTTCCGCTCCATCCAAGGCGGCTGATTCCGGAGAGTTTTGAGTGGCCATGGTGGTCATGGCCACCGTCGAGGTCATCAGATAATCGACATTGCCGGTTAGTTCCCGAGAATAGCCTTTATCTTCATAAAAGCGATCGAGATAATCGCGGATTTGGCCATAGTTCTCAAATTGACCGATGGAATCGACTTCTTTATAATCGATTGCTTCAAAATGCTCATCACAGGAAAAAAGTCCCACTGACAAAAACAATAACAGTGCACCTATCAGAATTCGTTTCATATTCGTCCCCCATTTCTTTTCATCAATATAAACAATCGAGGGGTGATATTTGTTGGAAATGTAAAAATTATTTTTCGGTCAAACGCATGAACAAATCGATATCTTCTTTCAAAAGTTCCAGTGATCCTTGCCAAAACGCTTTTTGCGTGATGTCGATATCTGCAATTTTGGCTGTGTCTTCGGCCATGCTCTTGCCGGTTGATGCCAGTAATTTGTCATACAAGGGGACAAAATGATTCTTGTCGATCAAATACTTGGCGTATAAGCCTTTCGCAAACAATAACCCAAACGCATACGGGAAGTTGTAAAAGCTCAAGTTGCCGGAATAATAATGCGATTTGCAGATCCACATATATGGATGCAATTTCTCAGGATCCAGTCCGTCGCCATAGGCCCGTTTTTGTGCATCAAGCATCATTGTCTTTAACTCAGTTTCGTCAAACAGCGTCTGCTTTCGTCCTTCCATCAATGCCGATTCAAAATAATAACGTGACAAAATGTCCACGATGACTTGCGTCGAATCCTGAAGTGAGGATTCGAGCAAGAAGATGCGTTCGTCATCGGAGGTTGCGTCTTTGAAGGCAGCTTTGTTCACGATCGTTTCACAGAAGGTCGAAGCCGTTTCCGCAACCGGCATGGAATAGTCCGCATTGAGCGGGCTTTCGCCAAAGATGGCTTCCCCATGGTAGGCATGTCCGAGTTCATGCGACAACGTGATCACATCGCCGAAAGCCCCATCGAAATTAGCGAGGACCCGACTTTCTTTGATCGGCAACAAGTTGGCACAAAACGCACCGCCTACTTTGCCTTTTTTGGGAAGATAATCGATCCAGCCATCCGTAAATGCCCGCGAGGCCATCTCGTGGAGTCGGGGACTGAAGGTGCCAAAATTCTTTAAGATGTACTCGTTGGCTTCGGGAATCGTGAATTTCTTCTGGGATTTCCCCATCGGCGCGAACAGGTCATAGAATGGCAACCCGTTCGAATGACCGAGGAGTGCAGCTTTCCGTTTCAAATAGTTGCGAAAAACCGGCAAATATTCTTCCATGGTCTCGAGCATGACCATCAAGGTGTCTCGGCGCAGGCGGTTTTGTTCGAGGGTGAAGTCCAACACGCTCGCATAGCCGCGCTCTTCCAAGAGCGTGTTCACTTCGCCCTTGATGCCGTTGATCGCATAGGCGATAGGCTTTTCAATTTTCTTGTAAGCGGCGATCTCGGCTTCAAAGGCTTTTCTCCGAACCTCGGGATCTTCGCTATAAGCCATGTTTCTCACTTCGGAAAGCGTGACTTCTTTGCCTTCCAGATCGACTTCGAGCGTCGAGGTCAAGAGCGCCTGCAGGCGTTCCCACGCTGTGGAGCCGGTTTGTTTGAGTTTAGCGATCAAGGTCTCAGTCTTGTCATCGAATAGATGCGCCGCATCGCGAATCGTTTCCCTTAACACGAATTCGTGTTCTTTTAAGAAGTCGTTCTTCGCGAAATCCTGATCGATGTTGGGATAATCTTTCAGCCATTTCTTAAACTTGGATTCCACGACCGTCAAGTCGGTCATTTTCATCTGAAACCGATTCAAATACTTCAAAGCGGGCAAATTGGTCGAATCGGTGGCTTGAATCAAGGATGCATAGTGAAACAGTTTGGATGCCAGCATCATCAACTCGATCGATTCCCGAAGATACGTTTCCAATTGTTTTTCCTTTTGGGTGTATCCTTGGAAGTTGAAGTGTTTCAGTTCATCGATCGTTGCTTCAAACTTTGTCACATCGGTTTGAAAGCCCTCGGTGTCAAAACCTTTGTACAGTTTGTCTAAATTCCAGGTTGTGTTCATGTGTTCCT
>JAAYZB010000219.1 GCA_012515085.1 Acholeplasmataceae bacterium | reverse complement strand
TGTCAAACGCCCGCTGAATCCGTTCTTGCTCTTGCTTTTTGATCGCCGCCTTGTGCGCCTTTTCGATAGCCTCTATTGGCGTGTCTGCTATCTCTTGACAGCCGTCGAAGTCTGCGATATATTGGTCGCCAGAGCGTGTTAGTTGGAATCTGATCATGCTATTCCCTCCCGTCTTGGAAGATTCTGCAAGGTGTCGGATCCGGATGCGGAGTACCTGGTATTCCTGGACAGATCCCATTCTCGTCTCCGGGGCACATGCAGCAGGTTTCGTTTCTGATAGCGATAAGTTTTTCTCTGACGACTGCCTTGCTGTTCTCGCCTTCGATTTCAAGCAAATGGATGCACTCATTGAGTGTTTTGAGGAAGCTCATAGTTTCTTCCCTCCGTGCTTGTAAGGCCTATTCTTGTTGTATTCCATTTTCTCCTTGATCGCTGCTTCGAGATCGATGCCGTAGTGACCGCAGATGTCCATGACACGGATCACGATGTCGGCAAGTTCGGATGGAATGCCCTCTGGTTTAGTAATGTCATCATGTGAATAAAAATCATACTCGATTATGGTTTTTCCATCGATGATCTTTTTTACTGAATAGTAGGTTTCAGTTGGTTTACGACGATTGCGATCTTCTTCAAGAGCTTCCGACACTTCGGAATGGATTAAACATAGCAACTCGGCCATTGATCTCTTATCATCCCACCATCCGTGCTCTTTGGCGTTTTGATGAATTTCTTGGATGTAGTTGTTGATATCGGTGAGTTGGAAATCGGGGCAATCGTAGCAATATGAATACCCTTCGCCATCTTCCGGACAATTAAAGGTGTATTTGTTACGACATTTCGTGCAGTCGCATTTTTCTTGCTTTGATAGACATTCTTTGCAGATAAATCCTTGATCAAAGTCCTCACCGCACTCCAAGCACGCTATCTTGCCACAGAGAGTACACTTGTAAATGTCGTAATCTTCACCAGTGTTTCCGCAGGTTTCACACACTGCGCATCTGTTGCAGAGATCTTCCTCGACCCAGTAGCAACCTCCGGGGCAAGCGTTCATCTGAGTACAACCGCACACGCGGCATTTTTGTTCTTCTTTTTTCATAATTTCCTCCTCACACCCCAAACGACATCTGACCAGACTTGGTCTGCTCATAGACAACGGGCGTGATCTTGCGTTTCTCTTTCTTGGCAGCCAATTCTGCCTCAATCTCAGTCTGAAGTTCCTCGAGGACTTCCCTTTCGAAGGCTTCATAACTTGGGCTGTCTTTCCTGCCGATTCTTAGTTTAAACTGTTGATCATGATCGATCCGGTATTTGATCGAAGCTCGGCGGTAAAACAACGCCTTGGCAGTCTTTTTGATTTCGTCGATGGCGTTCTGAACAATGTCTGCTTGCTCCACAGTCGGCGACAAGTACCCTTCCTTGGTACTGATGATGATCTTCTGCATCATCCTGTCGTTGACGATCTCGGTCACTATATTCCGCATCCTGGTGTCGAGTGACTTGGTATATTTACCGAAGAACATGATACACAACTTCCGAACCGGGAATGTCTTCCCAGGTTGCCCAGTGATCAGATCGTGGACATCATAGACGATCGGCTCGTGCTTCTTGCTTTCGATCTCAGTCATGATGATCTGAACCTCCGGACCGATAGAATGACGGATTTGCCTTTATGCTTGATCATTGGTATGCGTCCGATTCTGCGTTCTTCCTCGTAGGCTGAAAACTCTGCTTTCGATAAAGCAATCACTTCCGGGATCCGTCTGAATCGCTTGAGATATTTCATAGCTTCGTGTTCGATCGTGGTGATGATGTCAGGCTGGTAATTAGTCATAACGTTCGCTCCTTTGCTCAATAGCATCTCGGCTTCCATTACCGAAATACTTCATTTTTATTCCCGCTTGATACTTGCTTATGATTGCTTTCAGCCACTCTGGCATGATTAGGTTGCGGTTCGGATGAGCAAGCCAGTGTTTCAACTTCTCAATTCGGTTTCTTTTATTCCACGATTTGGTTTCCTCATCGCCTGCCAAATCGTCGAACTCTCCGGCTCTTTCCATGCAGTTGATAATGTCGTCGGATAGCGAGTCAAGGATCAATTCATATCCTCGGATGAGTTCCGCAACCCTTGGTGGGTAATTGTTCCCTGATTTGATGTGGTTCTTGGCAGCCTGCATGATGCCTTTGTATTCATAGCCCTGTAAGAGATCGAACCACACCGCATCGGTCGATTCCCCGCCGTTATCATAGCCGTAGGCGCCTTTGATATAGTTCCGCAGCATGATGACTTCGCTTTTTGTCATGACTTAACCCCCATGTATTCATTCATTTTTCGTACTCGCTCCTCAACGTCATCGTAAATCGTCTTGTTTGTCTTGCCGTCGATATAGTTTCCTTCAAGGACTTTGACGAAGTTCTTTGGCTTGAAACACCAGTCAAATGTGGCAATAAATCCTTGCCTATTGTCGCCACGAAGGAATGGGCTTTGTCCTGCTTGGTCAATCATTTTGTAAATAGCTTCAAGCCCATGCTCTTTGATTCGTGCGTTGACGTTCGGCTTTCTCTGCTCCGTGATTTTGGTGATCTCCTTCAAAAGTGAGTGGGTGTTCCAGTATTCACAAAGGGATTCAAAGTCGATTTTATCGGCTTTGCCGTTGGAAGCGTCAGTGTCAACTGACATAGCATCTTCAGATGCTTTAATATCTTTTTCTTTTTCTATATTCTTAATTTCTTCTTTATATTCTTTATCTAATTCTGTACGGCTAACATTAAGCCTACTGTTAGTTTTACAGTTAGATTTACACAAACCCTTTGTTAACTCTTTTTGCTTGGAACGATAAGCCGTCATATAGTCACGCATGTACTCGTTTTTCTTCTCGATTTTGTCCGCACTTTGATGCTTGCTCCAATTTGAGATTACGTATGTTTCGTTAATTTTTTCGAGCATTCCATATTCTAGGAATATGGAGACCGCTTGTTCAACCACTTTAAGCTTACGGCTGAACTCTCTGGAAAGCATCTCGATCGTGTACGGCTTCATCGGTTCGTGTAAAGCTAACAACCCGCTATTATTTAGTTTGCCGGCGAGGCATAAAATCTTCACCCAAATTATCAGGAAAGTATCGGCTTTTTGTTCGGATTCGATCAACTTTATCTTCGGATCGTCGAATAAATCTGTGACAATTTTGATCCATTTCAGTTCACCCACTTGTCACACCCCCCTCTTTTAGGCAAGCATAGGTCGGTACTCCAGTCTGCTTTTCGATCTCTTTGATCATTCGGTTCTGGTCGCTATTGCCGTCGCTCAAGTGCATCAAGTAGATCGCTTTGGTCCTTGAAAAGTTGTTGATGGACTTGGCAAACACGATCTTCAGCGTCTCCAGGCTCATGTGGCTTTTCGCCACTCTAATCGCTCTGTCATCAGCATTACTGATCAGAATGTCGTTCACGTGGTTGCACTCGATCATGATGTAATCGAATGATTCTTTGAAGTGATAGATGACCATGTTGGCATCGTTGACAAAGATCAATTTCTCATCGTTCAGCCGGTCATGGATAATGAATCCCATTGCTCCGTCGCAGTCATGCGGTACGAAGAACCCTGTCAGCTCGAAGGATCCGATGTACACTTTTTGCCATTCATTCAGCGGATACCCACGATTCGGTAGCACTTTGATGTTCTTTAGCGTCGCTTCACTGGCGATGACTGGCATAAACCTTGAGACCTTTTCAGAGGCGCGGGAATGGTCGCCATGCGAGTGTGTGATGGCGACCGCTCCCAATGCCGTGAGTACTATCCGATGATCAAGCAGCCTTGTCTTCAAGAGGCGGAAATCGATGCCGGCTTCGAGGAGTATTGCGTGTTTTTCGTTCCGGACAACGTAAGCGTTGCCGGCTGATGATGATGCCAGACAGATGATTTCCATTGTGTCTCCTTTCTAAAAATTGGGTTTATCGGCTTGCTCGAAAATCGTGGTCTGTTTCGGCGATTCCTTGCTGACGGGAGGCTCTTGCATGATCGGGCCGGGTGTGCCTGCAGCGTCTGGAGCTTCTATAGTGCCGACTTTCTCGACTGCTTCTTTTTGGATTGTATCGACAACTTCGCCAGTAGATTCAAAATCAAAATGATTTTGCTCGTTTTTGATCATTGTCTCGGCGACCACGTCGTCATCCGTCGAGGTTTTGAGGATGTTTTTCAGCAAGCGATTCAGCACGGTTCTCTTGGCAAATTCGCCAGTAAACTCTTTGTGCTCTTTGTTAGTCTTTGACATTGCCCAGGACTCGCGGATCTCGGCCATTGTCATGACTTGGCAGCGTGGGTGGCTGTTAAACTTGATCGTTGCGTAAGCACCGACGATGGTGCCTTTCAGCTTATTCGTCCATGTAGTCTCATGTTTTACCACGTACTCTTCCCCATACTCGTCATGGCCCAATTCAACCGTGTCGCCGTCATAGATCAGCGCCGCTCTTGGCAAGTCCTCAAATCCTTTAAGGCGTGAGACTGCTGCTTGGTTCCCGAAGTAGGATGTGGACCAGGCTAACCGATTACCGTAGGCGATAAAGTAGCCCTGTTGCTTCGCTGGGTTAAGCCCTAAAATCGCCATATCCAGTAAAGCGTTGACAACCGACTCTTTAGTGCATACTTCAAGTGCCGGCTTTTTGTCCTTGTCGACTACGCTTTGCAGGATCAGCCATGCAGATGACATGGCATTTCCTACAGAGTAGTTGGCCGGTAGATTCAGACGGCCTCCTTGTACGAGCTCATTGATGCGGTTTTGGACCACGTCAGCAATCGTCTTTTCTTGCAGGACCAGTTTCGCATCCTGTGCCGCTACCTTGTTCATTCCGGTGTTGCTCTTCAGTGTTTCATTTCCCATTTTTTTCTTCTCCTTTTTTTATGCTCCAGCTGTTGTCGCTGGTGCTGTATCTTTGGCAATAAAGCAGATGGTCTGAGCGGTGGTGTCGAAGTTGCGATTCATGTCCGTGATCGCTTCGGCGTTGTCGATGATGATTGGCAGGATTTCACAGTTCAGCAGGCCTTTGATCGCCTCGATGATTTGGATGCCGATCTTGATTTTCCGCTCAGTGTTCGTGTATTCATACTTGACGATGCCGTTCGGTGTCCTGTCGACTACGTAACAGGTCTGATCCCAGCTGTCAGCCTTGATGTTTTCCTCAATCAACTGAAACTCGATGCCACCAAAGGCCTGACCAAGTTTTGCCTTGAAAATGTCGATCTTGGTGCGTCTGTACTCTTTCAGCAAGTCGATCTTTACTTCGATGTTGGCGATGTCTCGGTTGACGGTAGCAAGTTGATTCTCCCATTCTCGACGCTGTTCCCGGTTTTTCTTCTCAACTTGATACTTGATGATTGTCTCTTGTAGATTGGCGTTCTCTTCTTCAAGTTTCATGATGTCATTTGTGAGCCCACCGTCGTCGATCCCCCGGTTTTTTTCTTCCTCGATGTTCTTCTCGATGCCACCGATTCGTTCCTTGACTTTTTTGGTTGCTTCGCTTTCGTAGTAGTATGTCTTCTGCGATGACAGTGAAGCAATCTCCGCATCATAGTTCATCGCTTTCGGAATGATGATGCTTGCCTTGTTCTTCTCGGCTTCGGCGATTTGGTCATTCAGGCTTTGAATCTCTTTCTGCAAGGCTTCGATGTCTGCCTTCAGCTCTTGACCTTCTGCAGTGATATTCTTCATTTTCTCAGCCTTTTCGGCGTTGAAGCGATCAAGTGCGGATTGGTTGGCCTGCTCGTTGATGTCGGCTCCACAATTTGGGCACAGCACCGATTCCAAAGGTGTAAAGAGCTTGCCGCGTTCGGCGTACCAATCTTTCTTCTTTTGCTCCTTCCGCGCCTCTTTGTCGGTGATCTGAGTGTTTTTCAGATGGATTTGATTCTGCAGACTGTGGATATCCAACTCAATCTTGGCTGCCTTTTTCCCGACTTCCGCGGCTGCTTGGCTTTCAGCCTGAGCCTTTTCACGAAGGTTGTTGATTTGGTCATTGATTGTCTGGTTTTTCTTCAGCAGTTCCTCCCGGTCGGTTGCCTCGGATTTGCTGAGCAGGGCTTTCGCTTCGAGGAGTTGCTGATTCAGACTTTCGATCACAGGATCTTTTAACCCCGTCTTTTTTACTCGAAGTTCGACGATCTTGGTGGTGTTGCTTGTGATTTTCTGAGCCGCCGCCGTGAACGCATCTTCGGAGACCGGATCGTTGATCACAAAGCCATTGATCTGTGCTTCAAGGTCGGCAGCCCTGCGCTTGAGTCCGTTGGTCTTGCCGTCGTCGAGCTTGTATTTGAGTGTCTTGATAGCCTGGTCGGCATCGCCGAATGCTTGATCCAGTTCCGGTTTGATGTCCTTCAGCATGGTGTTTGCTTTGAACACCTCATCCGCGTCGACATCCCCGACCAGTTCCGTCAGGATCTCAAGCCGACGTTGCCAGGATAGCCCTTGGCTGAAGAATGTTGGGTTTGTCAGGATATTCAAGTACTCCGTCGATGGTAGTCGGAACAATCCAAGGATCATTTCCGTGTATTCGGTCGCAGTCTTTTTTTGACCGTTGACATAGAGATTGGTGTAGTGCCCTTTCATCTCGTAGTCGGTTGTTCCGCGCGTTTTGACCCACTGCTCGCCGTACTCTTTTCGGAGCATGATCTCCATTGGGCCATCGTTTTTGCCGTTCAAAAAAACCAACTCAGCAACAGTCTCCAGCTTTTCGGCCGGTTCCAAGAATCCATTCTGAATTGGTTTAATCGATGACAGGTCAGATGACCCGTTGTTCAATTTTCCGACCAAAACAAACGCGATGGCGTCTGCAATGGTCGACTTCCCCCAGCGGTTAGGCCGGCGGATCTCATTCTTTGCTCCCGTGAAATCGATTGATAATTGGTCGAACTTCCGGAAGTTTTGCAGTTTGATAATTTTCAGTTCCATTCCTTTTACCTCTTTCTCCTTATTTTTACGCCCGTAGAGCGTTTTTTATTGTGGTGGGGTATAAATACTCAACCCTGTGATGTAAAATGAGTTTGTAAGGTGTTTTCTGTCGTTTCGGTATATTTTATTCGATAATTAACTTCTGTTTATCTTGTTGCGGCAATTCGTTCTCAAAAAAAATCGCAGGGGATACTTTGAATATATCTGCAAGTTGGCAAATTTCCTTGATAGTAAAATCATTCTTACCAGCCAGTTTCCTATGAACGGTATCTCTTGCAACGCCGAGTAATTGTGCGGCTATTTCATGAGTGATTCGGTTCTCGGCAAATAAACCCCGAATCTTATTGCTATTTAACTTATACATTTAATCACCCCTTTACTATGTAATGATTTTTAGAAAACTCACAAAACATTTTCACTGCATTCCCCGATGACATTTTCAGCCGATTTATCATGCAATAATTTTGAAACAAAAGCCAATGTTCTCGTTCCGTTATCTGCATCATTGTTCCTCCTTTTGGTTTTATTTGTCCTTACACGCTCATTATAAATATCGTTGTCGTACAAGTCAATAGATTTTTTACTTTTTCCGACATTTTTGCGCTTTTATGGAACCACCCTTCCATTGCGAGTATTGGAGGAGATGCATGAATGGAACGATATTTTTCATAAGCAATAAAAAGAGGGATGATTACCCTCTTTTTTTGAATGATCCAAGCGGTCTGCCGTTTCTGCGGGTTGATAAATACTCAACAACCGAATTGTAATCAATAGCATTGCCAATTACCTTTAACTTACCCACTTTAATCAACTGCGACACTCGTTGTCTGGATACGCCCAGATATTCTGCTGCATCCTTGGCTGACATGTTCATTGCCACATCACATCACTGGGTGTGCTTTGGCCGACTCCCAAATCTCATTAAATCTTTGAGCGTGGGCCTTTGCATAAGCGTTGAAAAATCTTTGATCCGAACACGGAGCAAGTTTCTGATGAATGTCTTCTCGCAAATCATCATCCATCAAAATTACAGCAGCAGCAAAGTCAATTATTCTGCCGTATTCATTTCTGACTAATCTTTGAGGCTGGATAGCGTTGGGAATCCAGCGCTGATCGATCACATCTCCGTGGGAATCTTTTTCAATCACATAGGCTTGATAATGCACCCCAATACGATAATCTTCTGGTTCTTTGATTTTCGCAAATCTATGTAGGTACTGGATAGCCTCTTTTTTGTTAGTCGTCTGAAAAACAATATCGCCATTTTCGTAGCCGTTCTTTAATTCAGACACCATTACTTGATATAACATTTTATTTTCTCCTTTCGCCTATCTCATCAGAAGCGGGCGGCGATTCCGCTTGACCGCCTTGTGGCGGTTTCGATTATTTTCGGACTAAAATTTGAAGATTAAACCATAAGGTATGATCACGATAATATTTTATAGCATCAACGAGTTCGTGCCAGTTGTTTGAGGTTTCAAGTGTGATTCCATAACTTCGGAATCCTTGCTCATCTTCGCAGTCTCCGATTAATTCGTATCTGTCATTGTTCATTTTATTTCCTCCTTTGGGGGTTGCCCTTATCACATCACTGGGTGTTCTTTGGCCGGCTCCCAATTACTATTTTTTTATTTCCCATGCGGTATAGACCGAACGATATGAACAATCCCAAGTATCCAAAATCACTCCTTCGACGCACACAGCAACATGGCCTGCCATCTTTAAAATGTAAGTTCCTTTTGGATGCAACTCTGTAAAGTCACTACCTTTGATTCTTGGTTCTCCTTTTATTGCTTTGAAAATCAATCTAGGATAACCCTTCAAATAATCGTATAAGAACTTCGTATCTTTGTAACTTGTGAAATTCCATTCACGCTTCTTTTGATTGAGCTCTCGTCTGCACTCCATGTAGTCTTTGTTAAATGCGGTGCTGATTGCTCTAACCACACAGTCAGTGGTTTTGATTCCTTTTGGATGTGCGTTGTATTCTTTATACATTCTAAGCCCACCCTTTCGTTTTATTTTCTGAGGTTTACCTCGTAAAGCACATCAGGAAAACCTGATATGCTTAACCAACTAAATCTCTCCGTATGCTTCTTTGATCATCTGAATAACTTCATCGTGGTCGTCTGATTTTGTTGCGTTTTCAGATATCACTTCATTAACGGTTTGAAGGACTGCTTTGTATTGCTCTTCTGTCATGTTGTATCTTGCTTTTGCGCCTTCAAGTATTTTTCTAATTTGTGCTTGCATCTCCGTTCTCCTTTCACGTTTATTTTTTTTTGCGAGTGAGTAAATGCCCCATTTACCCACACTTATATCATACCATGCCTATATTTTATTGTCAAGGGTTTTTCAATGCTTTTTTTAATAAATAATTAGAGGGCTGATTACCCTCTTTTTTTGAATGCTTTTTATATATTTTTACCCAATAAAAAAAGCACCCCAAATCAAGGGGTGCTTTTCGTGAGGTTTAGTTTAGGGAGAATATCAAAGGTTGCCTCGGGCGGATTCGGCTCTTTGCTGACCATTGGCTTTTGAGGTGCCGGTGGGCCTATGAGCAGCTTGGCAGCATTCTCTGCGAGCACTCTGGCAAAGGCTTTCTTCTTCTCTTCTTCAATCCGCACACGCTCTTCCGCTTTCCGCTTTTCTTCATCAAGCCGTTTTTTGACGGTGGGTATCCGGAATTGAATCTCTTTAAGGACCTTGAACCTTTGAGAGGTGTTGTACATGACGACGGCCTTAAAAGTTTTGACAGCTCCTGCCCACCCAGCTCTCAGTTGCATGATGATCATGACGATCATGGCCATGACGGCTCCGCCTTTTAGGGCTACCGCGCCCCATGCGACCAAAGGCATGATGATACCGCCCAAGAATCGAAATGCCGCTCGTTTGAATGCGCCTTTTTTCTCGTATTTTTTGCGGTTACGCATTCCCCATTTGCTCTTGGTTTCTTTGTCGTCAGGCTCATCCTGGTCTGAATGAATGGCCGCAGAATCGATTGGCAGATATCCGGGGATCTTCCGGTCCGGCAGGCTTTCTAGATATTCCCTGTCCGTCTGCTTTTCTTTCAGATAGCCGATCCTCTGCTCGATTTTGGAAATCCTTCTTATGATTCTTGCGACTCGAATCTTGATGATCCATGCCACAGCCCAGCGGATAACCTTCGCATATCTCTTTTTATCCAGGCTATCTTTTTTGGCTTCGAGGTCGTTCTTTTTGGATTTGAGTTTGTCAACGGCCTTTTGGATCGTGATCCGGAACAGGCGCTCACGTTCTTCCAGGTTCATTTCGTCGACCACGATGCCGATGATCGCCGAGTCCTCTTTAAGCGGCTTGCGGACCCATTCCACAGATCCATCTTGTTTTACCGTAAAGACCCCTTCGAGGATGTCATCAGATTCCTGGACCGCTTCCCTGTACTTGTCTGTGTTGAGCATCAGCGAAAGCGCGAACTGATAGCCCACGTTGTAGGCATAGAATTGCTCCGCAGTCATGACAACGAACGAGATCCAATAGTCGTAGCTTGTAATCGTTCCCAGCCAGTCCTTGAACCCGAACCCGACCGTTGCGCCGACAAATGATATCACTAACAGCCCGAGCAGTTGAAGCCCTGTCATGGTGGCATTAAAGGCCACCGATTCCTTTGATGTCTTCGGGTCCAGTAATTTATCCATGAAGCGTTCGTTTTTTGAGACGTCACTCATTGCTCGTCACCGGTTTCCAGAGTCTGTAATACTTCTTTTCGATCTTTTCAGCGATCCATGCCAGCAGGTGGCTTCCGCCCGAGATCAGGCTGAATGTTATAGCGTCTTTTGCGACCAATGTCGCCAGCCAAAGAACAAGGGCAATCCCCAAAAACAGGAAGGCGTGGTTGCGGATAAAAACGACTTTTTTATCCAGCTTGATTTGCTCGATCTGCGCTTTTATGAAGTCGCTTGCGAACATGAGCGCAAGAAGCCCGATGATGAATGCTCCGAGTGCCCAGCGCCCGAGAACTGTATTGTTGGCCGGTTCCTTGAGCACCCCCCAGATCAGTCCTGCTGTTAGGAGTGGTACAAAAAACATCAAGAGGTACTTGATCGCCGCCCAGAGGTAGTATTTTTGTTTATCCGTCATGGCGGATCACCTATCCTTCGTTTTTAGCCGGGTCTTTGGGCGTTTCATTCAGCGATGCAAAGAGTTTCGCTTTTTGCGCCTTGACCTGTTCGATCAGGGCTTCTTTCTTTTCCTTGGCCGCTTTGATTGTGTTGCCGACAACTTGCTTTGCGACATTCTCGGTGGCATCCGCAAATATCTTTCTGATGGCGCTCTCATCGACGGTGTCGGGCATAGCTAGAACCTTTTCCGACGCGGTCTTCAAGTGCGCTCCATAGGCCGCTATTGATTCGTTAGACGAGTTTGCCGTGATTGTGACGAGTGCGTCCAGGATCACAGCATTCATAGCTTCAGACTTCGCAGCTCGAGCATCGGCTTTTGCGTTGTTTGTCGCTAATGTTTGGATCTCTTTCTTAACTTCCGTATTTGTCGATGAGATGCCTTGATTGGTCTTTTTCGCTTCCCGAAGTTCTTTAATATAGTCGGTCAGCTTCTTTAATCCAAATATCAAAAGACCGACAAGTAAAGATGCCAAAATCGCCGCGGGAATTCCCAGTACTGTCAACAGATCCCCGGCATAAACCTCCAACACATCTGATAAAAAAGCGATAGCTTCGTCTTTTGATAACTCGAATCCACCGATGATGATCTTGTCGTCCTCAATGATGATCTCGATGTCTTCAACTGCAGTTGTGATCACTTCTTCCGTGATCTCCGGCTCTGTTGTGATCTCCGCAGCAAAAACCTTCGGAGGA
This sequence comes from Acholeplasmataceae bacterium, assembly GCA_012515085.1. Classification (GTDB taxonomy): domain Bacteria; phylum Bacillota_I; class Bacilli_A; order Izemoplasmatales; family Hujiaoplasmataceae; genus JAAYZB01. Next base: position 327 of record JAAYZB010000219.1, on the reverse strand, counting down.
ACTGTGAATGCTAGCAATAGCACAGCCAGCAAGGCTATAAATAATACTTTGACTTTAATCATAAGTCGTCACTCACTCCTTCTGCGGTCATGACCGCCAAATCGATGTTGATGCCGAGAGCAATCTCGCACTCTCTGATCCTGTTTTCAAGCAGGTTAATCGTCTTGTCTTTCCTGGTAAAAAACTCTTGAAGCGTTTCTCCCTGAATCTTGACCTGATCCAGTGGGATGTATTTGTAAATTCCTTTTTTATCGTCGATGCAGACGAGGACCGCATCCTTGACAGGGGCGACCCTTGAAAAGGTGACTTGCTCCATTGTCTTACCTC
>JAAYZB010000218.1 GCA_012515085.1 Acholeplasmataceae bacterium | reverse complement strand
ACGAGCAAGGATCCTTCGCCTTTAATCGCCATGACCAACTTGTTGAAGATCGAGTAGTCGACCAACGTATCGGCTTCATAATTGAAACTTGGCCAATTGAAGCCATGTTTGTTGAAGCTGACGGTCAGAACCGATTCCACGGTCGCTTGACTGTAAACACCATCATTTCCCATCTCGAGATCAGCGAGAATATCCAAGACCTGGAGTTCGGAAATGGTAGTTGGGGCCACCGTCGTCGGCATTGTGGTCGGCGCTGCCGTTGTGGGAGCGGCGGTCGTCGGTGCTGCCGTCGTCGGGGCTGCCGTCGTCGGGGCTAAGGTTGTGGGAGCGGCGGTTGTTTCACCCTTACATGCCGCAAGAGCAAAGACAAAGACGGCTGCCACTAAAAACATAAATAGCTTTTTCACTTTCATCTTTTTTAAATCCTCCTTTTTATTATTAATTTTGAATTGAATATTGATCTATATGTAACAATCCGGAATCCGGAATTGTTGTCAGTTAAGGCTGAGTGGTGAAACCAAGTGCTTCTAATCCCGTTTGGATCAATTCGCTTTGCATGAAATAATGCCAAACGAGTTCCGATCGATAATTCTCAATCATGAGAACTGTAATGCCTTTATCGATTCCAATCACATCCGTTGCGAACCACCCGTCGACAGGAATGCTTGCAGCCGGGCGGATGGTTCCCGTCGGGGCATCTTCCTGAATCCCCAAATGGAAGCTATCGCGGAACCCATAACGACTTTGTAGTCTGGGAATAGAAGCATAATATTCAATGGCATCAAGCGATAAATCGGGAGTGAATACGATCGAGCCGATCGCCCCGCAAGGTGCCAGGGTGCCATCGATAGCAATCGATCCCACCGCTGGCAGGTTGCCATATGCTCGATAACCGTCGGGGCCATCCGAAGCCGTCATCCCCCAGGCGTTTTCTCCCAACGTTTGATATCGATCAGCCATGTATTGCGCATAGTCATAGGCCGCTATCGACGCTTGAACGGAGTTATCGAACCAATCGACGCCTTCTTCATCGCGCCAATTTCGGAAATCGAGAAACGCGTGCGAAAACTGATAGGTGAAAAGCGTACCTGGATACGACGTATAGAACAATTCCGATGAGCCAAAGGATTTCTTGGTCGAAGCGGTTTTCATCATCAGGTAGGCCGGCTTACCAACCGAGTAATTTTCGGAAGCGGCCGAGAGGACATACAAGAGCAACTGCTCGGCATACATATCCCAGTGACCACCAAACCCGTTTTCGGGAGAATAGCCCATATAGAACATGGTTCGGATTTCATCGAAGTACCAGTCCCACTCAATGGTTTCGTAAAGAGTGAGCATTTTTGTCTTTACGTCACCACCAAAATACTCTCCTGCCACAATGGCACCGGCAATCATCAAAGCCGTATCGATGATCGATACTTCGGAGCTGCCGTAGCGGTAGCCATTCGCCATATTGACGAAATGATAATAGAATCCATGCGTTCTCTGTAATTCCTCGAGTGTATCGAGGGTGCCGAGCGCTCGTTCCAAGCCGGCTTCATACGTGATCCAACCATTTTCCACACCGATTGGAAGTGCCGCAAGTCCAAAACCGACCGATGCGATCGATGCGGGTCCTTTGACCAGGGAATCGACATTGATCCGATCAGTGATCAGACCGTATCCAACGGATTCCGGATTGGTATTTGCCGCTTCATAGAGAAAGAGAAAGGATTTTTCCGCTTCACTCAGAACTGCCTCTGAGACCTCAATGGGTTGATAAGTGAAGCCAGGTTCTGTCGAGGGAATCTCCGTTGTCGAAACATGTGTTTCCTGTGTGGAGGAAGCTTCTGAAGAAGTCGTGATGTCGCTGGTGGTTGGTTCTCCGATACAAGCGAGGAGAGCACTTGACAAAAGGAAGACAACTATCCCTAAAATCAATTTTTTCATGTTGCCTCCTATTCTCCGGTGACACCGGTTCGATCAATGCCTTCGACAAACCATTTTTGCATGATGATGTACACGATCAATACCGGTAAAATAATCAAAATCGTGGCTGCATACCGAATCGCTTCATTCAGCATGGTCTGAGAGATTCCTTGCGCGAGATTAAATTGCGAGGAAAAGTTCAAGAGTTTCAACTGTAAGGTATAGAGATCCGCTCCTAAGAAAAGACTGGAAATATACGTTTCATTCCAATACCAGACAAAAGAGAACAAGAAAGCGGTCAAATAAGCAGGCGTTGCGAGCGGGACCCCGATTTTAAAGAAAATTTGAAACGGATTCGCCCCGTCGATCTCTCCGGATTCATCCAACACCTTGGGTTGCATTCGGAAAAACTGGTAAAAAATCAGAATAAAGATTGCTGAGGACAATCCTTGACCGAAAAATGCTGGCAAAATGATCGCCCAGACGCTTTCCAATATCCCCATCTGGTGGAACATCACATATTTAGGAATCATGTAGATTTGACTCGGAACCAGATAAGTGAGGAGAATCAACAGAAAGATCACGGCTTTGAATTTTACTTTGAACTTTGCAAGGGCATACCCGGCGATGGACGTCGTCGCCGTCTGCAGTAGCGCGGGCACTAATGTCACCAAGAGACTGACACCGAGGGTTTTAAAGTAGTTGAGCACTACGAAAGACGTTTGATAGTTGACAAGATAAATCTTGGTCGGAATCCATTCAACGATCGGATTGACCAAATCTTCCAAGTCCTTGATGCTATAGGTGAACATCTTGATGAGTGGCAACAAATACACAAAACCGATGATGAGCAAAAGTCCATAGAGCACCAACCGGCCGATCAAGCCTTCGGAAAGTTTCTTACCAAAAAAGAAGTGTTTGATCTTGTTCTTCGTATTGGCTTTCATCGCTTTGACACCTCCTTCTTGAAGGCGCCTAAAAGCAAGCTGGCAATCACCAAAATCAACGCCAGAACGATAAAATAAATCCAAGCGATGGCCGAAGAGAACCCAAACCCAGTATCGAGCGCAAACATGTTGTTCTTGATGTGAGCGATTGCTTGGTTCTCAGAAAACGTCGCCAAGTTGATGATGGTGAAGATCACCGATACTAGCACCATGCTTTTTAAGGAAGGCATGGTGATTTTCCAAAACGATTCCCAAGCACCGGCGCCATCGATCATACCGGCCTCATAGGTCGATCGGTCTATTTTTTGGAGTGCCGCGATAAAGAGCAAGATCTGAACCCCAGAAAACCATAGAATCACAATCAACTCCGAGAAAATGGTCGCAATTGGTCGGGCAAGATTCTCCGAGAAGGTCTCATTGATGAGGTTGATCAATCCCATTTCTTCGACTAAGGGAATGGTTGCGGCCCCTTGGCTGACCAATTGGTTGATCACTGGACCTGAGGCAATGATGACCGGAAGGAAATAGATCGCGCGGAAGAATCCCCGCAACTTGATCTTTTGGTTCAGCATCACGGCGATGATGATCGCAAAGACCGTAATAATCGGCACTTTGAACAAGATTTCCAAAGCGAAGTCCGAAACCGATTCCAAAAAGGAAAAGCCCGGGGCGCTGGAAAAGATCCGCCGATAGTTTTCAAAAGCAATGAATTGAACTTGAATTCCTTCGCCTTCCAGAGTCACTTGTGAAAGCGAGTAATAAAACGATGTGATGAGTGGATATGCCATGAACAGAAGAAACCCGAGTACCCAGACGGAGAGAAAGGCCCAACCCACCAAGTTTTCCCTCTTGGAGCGCTTCATCATTTTCTTTCGTTTAGTCATTGTCAATCACCACCCGATAGTTGCGAGCTAGCACAACACCATCGATACTGGAATAATCCTGATTGGTGTAATTGACATACACTTTTGTCTGGTTGGCGTAGGTAGAAACATAGATGCCGGTCGTTAAGACTTCCCGATCCACAACGACTTGATCGGTGAGTGTTCCCAATGCGCCGGATATGAACGCGGCATCGGCAATAATCTGATCTTTCCAAGTCGCATAACTCGACGAATAAATTTGCCCGAGTTCCGTATCCTGAAGTTGATATGCCGAGGCCTGAGTCAAGAGATATGCAGGATAGAGCCCGTAGTCAATCATCTGTAGAAGCGAGAATTGTTGGTTGGCGTTGAAATTCGCAAAGGGCGCGAAAGCTTCGATCACCCCGTGAAATACGAGTGCCATAAAGGGGACGGTATCGCTATAGATCCGATAATTCGAGGTCGTCATCGGCGTCATCAAATAGCGGGAGACTGACGAAAGGAGCCCCAGATTGGGTCGATAGAGCAGACTGTCTCCTTCAAAGTCAGCCAACATTCCCTGATAAATCTCCAAGGCTTGTTGGCGATCGATTTCGTGATCGCTATCTTTGTAGTCGGAATAGAGGGTGTTCCCGATGGTCCCAAGAGCGATATTGTGTATCTCTTGTTTGGCAAGACGAACCACATTGTCATTAAATATCTCGGCAATTCGTGTTGGCGCAATCAGAAAAGCCGTTTGTGTCAGTTCTTCTGTCTGAAGCAATACTCGGTTGATCCGCTGGCTGACATCTTGGTAAGCACTGACCGATGATTTTTCATACGCTTTCATTGGGTCAAGGTAGAAATACAGATCCACATCAGACTCTTGATAAGCTGAAATCAGCGCGGAAAAATCAGCCGGTGACCCAAGTTTAAGTTCAAACCGCGTATTCTCGAGACCGCTTTTGGAGAATCCACCTTTAAAAACCCCTTTCAAGGTGACCGTCAAATTGGGATTCACTTCAGACAGTTCATT
>JAAYZB010000217.1 GCA_012515085.1 Acholeplasmataceae bacterium | reverse complement strand
CGAGGACAAACATGATGATCATGATTCGTTGTAATTCTGTCGTCGCAGTACCGAGCATCAAGGCTGATAAAGTAATAGCAAATGGTAAGAATGGGAAAGAATTGACGATTTCAGAAAAGCGCATCAAAATGTTGTCGATTCGACCGCCAAAGAATCCCGCAGCAAGTCCCACAACAGTGCCGATTACGACTTGGATAATAACAGCAACTGCGCCAACTGTTAACGTGATTTTTCCACCATGGATTAATTGAACGATGAAATCTCGTCCGGATTCATCGGTTCCCATCAAAAATCCTTTGAGACCCCAGGCATGAATATCTTCATCTTCAACTAAATAGTTTTGATAGGAGCCGATAAAGATTTCATCCACATTTTCCGTCACAGGAACATCCAATTGATTTTGTCCAGATGCGCCCCAAGCATATACTTTACCATCATTCGTCAAAACCACGGCGTGTTCATATCCTGTTTGTAAATCTTTAACATTAGTTCTTGCGCCGTCTGGGATATACTTAATAATTTGATCTTGATTATCATACACATCAATTAAGTATCTGTTTTTGCTTCCCCATGCATAAAGGTTACCATTCGAGTCTACAGCAAGGACATTTTCCTCTGTAATTGCGACTTTGCTTCCGATAATTGTTCCATCAAGAAACCCTGCCGGAACATCTTTTCGAAGCTGATTATTGGTCCCCTCTACTTTTATTTGACCATTTTCTAGGAGAATAACCATATTCGTGCTGTTTGCGACAGCTGAAACTGCTTTGATTTGATTATCTTCACCATCAAAATATTGATAAGGTGAGCGACGTAAGGGTTGACCGACGATACTCGTTCCGGTTCCCCAAATATAGACAGATCCGGATTCTGTAATAGCAATTGTTGTATCAAATCCTCCCTCTAGAGTGACAATAGGATCCGTCAAGAAATCATCGGCATATCGTTCATCAATGCTTGCCTGATACATATGGTTTTTACCCCAGAAATACATTTCGCCTTCATCATCCACCGCTATAAGGTGACGAGTTCCAGCAGAAATAAAGACGATATTCGCCTCTTTGACTGCATCTGGAATGTCTTTGACTCCTTCCAAATTGCTTCCCCATACAAAAACGTTTCCTTCATCCGAGAGACCAATCGAAAAAGCATCTCCCGAATCGATCATTGAAACGCCTTCTCTTTCCAATGCTTTTGGAAAGTTTAAATAGGAGTAATTAGGTGATAAGTTTGCGTGATGTGCGCTAGTACGAAATAAATCGAGAGGGATGAATATAGAAAGCCCAAACGTAAATACCAACATAAACACAAATCCGATCAATCCTGTAATCGCTAACTTATTCCGGAAAAACTTTTTTGCCACCAATTTACCGGGGCTAGCTAAAGCTTCTTCTTCTAAGATATTGCGAATATCTTTTTCTGGAACAAATAATCGTTTGAACATCCTTCCAGCTGATTGGAGTAACTTCTTTATTGTATTCATCGTGGCTACCCCCTACTCCAATTTTACGCGTGGGTCAACCAACGCATAACTGATGTCCATAATAATATTTGCTAGCAAAGCCAGAACCGCATAAAACATATCGAGTACCAGCACTACATTGAAGTCCTTGTTGTTAAGAGCGGTAATTAATACGGTCCCGATCCCATTCCAAACAAAGATTTTTTCGGTAATGGCCGATCCCCCAAACAAACCAATTATTGAAAATGACATAATAGTAACGACTGGAATCAAGGCGTTGCGAAAAGCATGCGTATAAATGACCACTTTTTCGCGTAAACCTTTAGATCTTGCCGTTCGAATATAGTCTTTGCTTAATGCTTCCAACATGGATCCACGAACATAGCGTATGGTTCCAGCCAAGGCTCCAATCGTCAACGTGGTCACAGGAAGCACAAGATATTTAAAGTATG
>JAAYZB010000216.1 GCA_012515085.1 Acholeplasmataceae bacterium | reverse complement strand
TGAAAATTTGGCCATGTCACAATCCTCTCGCACAATGACAAGTAACTCATCAATGATTTTGTTTCAAGCTACCTCTTTCTTATTATAGCATACTCGGCTGATTTCTTGAAAGATAAGAATGGCGTCATGAAGTTGCTTTGCGAAAAAAAACCATCCGCAAGGGATGGTTCCTTTACGCTTTTAGAGCGATTGCCAGAACCTCGCGCAGCGTTTCAGCATAATGGATTTCCAGCACGTCGCGGACTTCTTTGGGAATGTCATCCACGTCCTTCTCGTTGTCTTTCGGGATAACAATTTTCTTCAGACCGGACCTTGATGCTGCAATCGCTTTTTCTTTGAGACCGCCAATGGGCAATACTCGTCCCTTCAAGGTGATCTCTCCAGTCATCCCGACAAATCGATCGACTCTGCGTTTTGTCAGTACCGATATCAAAGCCGTTGCCATGGTGACTCCAGCCGAAGGTCCATCTTTCGGGATAGCACCTTCGGGAACGTGAATATGAATATCAGCCGACTCAAATATTTTGACGTCGATGCCCAGTTCATCACTATTTGTTCGGACATAAGAAAGGGCGGCCATGGCAGATTCTTTCATAACATTTCCAAGATTTCCCGTCAAAACTAAATTATTTTTTCCCGGATAATATGTCGCTTCCACATCCAAGGTGTCACCCCCGGCCATCGTGTAAGCCAACCCGGTGACGACACCGATCATATCCTCTTTTTGAATCTGGTTGTTGTGGAACAAAGGCTTCCCAAGATAATGATTGAGGTTGTCGGAGCTTACTTCCACTTTATCAAGCTTATTTACCAATATCTCCTTGATCGATTTTCTTACGATGGACCCAAATAAACGTTCCAATTGTCTGACACCCGCTTCACGAGTGTATTCCTTGATCATTTTGTAGATGGTATCATCGGGAATGGTCAATTTGTCTAGCTCAAGTCCGTGATTTTCTACTTGTTTTCTGATTAAAAAACGTTTGGCGATATAAAATTTTTCGATTTCCGTGTACGAACTCAGTTCTATGATTTCCATGCGATCTCTTAAAGGCGCAGGAATATTTTCCAAGTAGTTTGCCGTCGTGATGAAAATCACTTTGGAAAGATCGTAATCTTCTTCGACATAGTGATCGCTAAAATATTTATTTTGTTCAGGATCAAGCACCTCGAGAAGTGCTGAAGAGGGATCGTTGCGTTCGTTCATGACCAATTTATCGATTTCATCAATCAAAAAGACCGGATTGGCTACTTTGGCTCGAATCATCCCATTGATGATTCTGCCGGGCAATGCGCCGATATAGGTCCGCCGATGTCCGCGTATTTCCGCTTCATCGTGAACACCACCCAAACTCGTTTTTACGAATTCTCGGTTCAGGGCATTCGCAATCGATTTGGCCAGTGAAGTTTTTCCTACTCCGGGAGGGCCGGATAGACAGAGTATCGTCTGGGGATTTTTACCTGTTAGCATTTTTACCGATAAATATTCAATGATTCGCTCTTTCACTTTGTCCAGTCCGTAGTGCGAACTCTCCAACTTGTCTATCGCGACATTGATGTCTTTTTCATCGTCAGTGGTTTTTTGCCAGGGAATGGAAATCAACGTCTCTAAGTAGGTTCGGACGACGCTGGATTCACTGGAGTTTGCGGACAGATATTCATATCGCTTCAATTCTTTTAGGGCTTTTTCCTTGATCCGGTCGGGCATATCTGAAGCATTGATCTGATCGAGTAATTTTTGTGTATCGTCTTGTTTGGAATCGCCTAATTCTTCTTGAATTGCCCGCATTTTCTCGCGTAAATAATATTCTTTTTGGTTTTGGTCAGTCGATCGACGAACCGATTCATTGATTTTGGATTCGATAGATTGCAGCGTTTTTTCCTTTTCGATATCTTCCAAAATATACTGCAATCGTTTGTTAATGGAATTCGTCAACAGATATTTTGCCCGCTCGTTTTCGGAAATTCGGAGTTCCGATGCGATCAGGTCACATAACCGATCACTCGTGATTCCACTCTGCATTGCATCGAGAATCTTCTTCGAATCGCGAAACAAAAAAGAAGCGTTCTCAACGGTTTCTTTGGAAACCATTTTCAATAACACTTGTTCCTCATCTATGTTTTCAGGCTGTAAAACCAACGAAGTAAAGTCTAGCAAGTAAAAAGGTTCTTTCGCAATTAAGTCATTTAGTTCGACTCGAGAAATCGGTTCAAATTTAATTTTAAAATTGCCATTCGGCAACTTAATTTTAACGGATATACGAGCCAACAAACCGACTTTCAACAAATCATCGAACTCAGGCTCGCTGATTTCTGGATTATGTTGAAACACCAATAATACATGGCCATCACGATTGTTTTCAGCTTCATAAATAGCGTTTTTGGAAAAATCACGGCCGACCTCTACCCGGACATCGGCTCCTGGCAAGAAAACGACTCCCCGAACCGGCACGGCAGGAAGACGGTCACTAAAAAGACGATTGGCTTCATATAACATGATGATCACCTCGTTTGAATGCAAGTTAGTGTTGTGACACTGAATTCATTATATATTAATTTTATCATATTTTTGTGATTATTTCCAGAAGATGAACTGCAGGGAAAGAAAAGAATCCCGATCGTGTTGTGTCAACTTTCAACAAGATGCAGGATTCATAATATTCGCAGAATTAACGCGTAATTTTTGCCTTTTCGACCAAAAGGTCAATGGCTTTTTTATAAACGACTTCATCTTTGATTGCGGATTCGGGAATTGCTTGTTTCACTTGATCAAGTGAAATGTTTTGGTTTTGATATTGCTCCGCGATTTCTCCGTATTTTTGTTCGATCTCATCGGGATCAGCTTCAATTTTTTCGGCTTGACCAATGGCTTCAATCACTAATTGTTGACGCAAGACTTTGACGGCATTTTCATGAAGTTCTTGTTCATAGGCTTCCTTGGTCTTGTTCAAATACTGAAGGTATAGATCGAAATCGAGGTTGTATTGCTTGATTTGGCGTTTGTTATTCTCATCCATCCGCCCCACTTCTTCATGGATCATTTCTTCAGGTAAATCGAACGTTGCATTCACTGCCGCTTTTTCTACGACAGTGTTGCGAATATGATTTTCATTGGTACGAATCTTCGCTTTTTTCAGACGATCATAAACATCTTTTTTATAGAGATCAACCGAAGTGATTCCTTCCAGATTCAGTTCTTTGACAAAATCATCACTTAAGGTGGGAATGACGCGTTCTTTGATTTCATGAAGATTGACGTGGAACGTCGCTTCTTTGTTTGCTAAGGATTTCTCGTGATAATCTTCTGGAAATGTCACGACGATCTCTTTCTCTGTTTCTGGAGTCATTCCCAACATTTGAGCTTCAAATCCGGGAATGAATTGGTTTGATCCAATGACCAATTCATAGTTTTCAGCTGTTCCTCCGGGAAATGGAACCCCGTCGATAGAACCGACAAAATCAAACACCGCAGTGTTTCCGTCCGCCAATTCTCCAGCTTCTTTCAAGACCATTTCGGCATGACGTTCCAAATCCTTGGTAATTTCAGAATCGATTTCTGCATCAGTTACATCTTCGGACTCTGCTGTAATTTCGAGTCCGAGATACTCGCCGAGAGTCACTTCCGGTTTTACTGCCACGGTGACGGCATAAGTGAACTCTGTTCCCCGTTTGACTTTGGCAACATCCATATCGATTTTTGGTTGGCTGACCACATCGATTTGATGCTCAGTAACGGTTTCATAGTAGGTTTCTTGCAACGCATGTTGAATTGCTTCTTCATATAACGATTCAACACCATATTTTGCTTCGTAAATGTTACGCGGGGCTTTCCCTTTACGGAATCCCTTGATTTCCACTTTTTGAATGACTTCCTCAAAAGCGTGGTCTAAAGCATGTTCAAATTTATCTGGCGTCACAGTCACCTCGAAGTGCACTCTTGATCCGCTCAGCTTGTCAATAATCATTGTTCAATCCTCCATCGTTTTGTCGCTTTTTTCATTATAACAAAGCGAGCCGGAGAATGCAATCTTTTTGGCTCTCTAAAAGACTTTCTCAAAGATGTTTTTTAAGCGTGATG
>JAAYZB010000028.1 GCA_012515085.1 Acholeplasmataceae bacterium | reverse complement strand
TGCCACTTCTCGATCAAATCCGCGAATTGGACATCAATGACTTAACACCGCTTAATGCATTAAATATTTTGGCGGATATCATCGAAAAGAGCAAAAAACTACCTTAATCAATTATGGAAAGGAGCAGCCATGGGACAAATAATCCAACTGGATCCGAAACTTCAGAACTTAATCGCGGCAGGCGAAGTCGTTGAACGGATCGGCAATGTTGTAAAAGAGCTTGTCGAAAACTCCTTAGACGCGAAGAGCTCCCAAATTGACATCCACTTGGAAGAATCCGGGCTCAAGAAAATATTGGTTGTGGATAATGGCACGGGAATGGATAAAGAGGATGCTGTCCTCGCTTTTAATCGCCATGCCACATCGAAGATTCATTCTGAATACGATTTGTTCCACATTTCCTCCTTGGGATTTCGCGGCGAGGCTTTGCCATCGATAGGCGCAATTTCGCGTGTGCAATTATCCACCTCGACGGGCGAAAAAGAAGGGGTTGAGGTCATTTATCAAGATGGATTGTTGTTGAGTGTATCCCCCGCTTCCCCCCGTAAAGGAACGTCCATCCAAGTCACGCGGTTGTTTTATCAAACGCCAGCCCGCTTTAAATACCTGAAGTCTCTTCCTTCCGAACTTGGATTCATCCAAGGGCTGATCGGCCGTTTTGCACTTTGTTACCCCTTCGTCGCCTTCAGCCTCCATCACGATGGAAAACTCCTCTTCCAAAGCGATGGGCAAGGCGATCCGTTGTCTGTCATTCAAAAACTGTATGGCCACCGAACCGCTCGCAACATGCAATTCTTCAAGAGTGAGAATCGCGACTATAAAATTGAAGGTTACTTTGCAAATCCGATTGATTATCGCAGTTCTCGGAATTATCTGACAATCCTTGTCAACAAAAGACCCATCATCAGTCCCAAATTGTCACAAGCGATCAGTGATGCTTTTACAGCATTCATCCCTACTGGCAAGTATCCTATCTGTGTTCTCTATATCACCGTCGATCCGCAATTGATCGATGTCAATGTCCACCCAACCAAACAAGAGATTAAATTCTCGGAGGTCAATTCCTTAAGTGAATTGGTCACAAAAACAATCAAGTCCGGCATTTCGCCATTATTTCGAATTCCGGATATTGAACGAAGAAGCCCCGATGATTCAGCCCCCCGACCAATAACGCCCTCCACAATCCTAGCAGAAGAGCCTTCGCTTTTTAACGTCATGGACTCCGAGAAAGAAGCCAGTTCGGATATGTTGAAGCCGGAGACATTGAAGTTGCCATCGCTTGCCTACATCGGTCAATACCACGGAACATATTTACTGATGCAATCGATGGATGGGTTGTATTTGATGGATCAACATGCGGCTGCTGAGCGAATTCGGTATGAACAGTATCTTCAACGGATGTCCGAGCCAATGACAGCAAATTATCAACTTTTAATTCCCCTTGAACTCGAAGTTTCAAGGGAATCAATTGCCGACTTGGACGATGTAAGTCTCAGGAAGCTAAGTGAACTAGGAATCGAAGTTTCCAGCAAATCGGAATCGATCCTTCAAATTCACTCGCTTCCTTCTTGGATTTCGCAAGGCGAAGAGCTACTCATAACTGAAAGTGCGATCGCAATGATGGTCGAGCAAAAATCCGCACCGCTTTCTTCTCTGCGAAACGAGTTGGCCAAACTTCTTAGTTGTAAACACTCCCTGAAAGCCAATCGGTATGTGGATTCAGCCATGGCTGAATCCTTAGTGATCGAACTGAATAAATGTCAAGATCCTTATATTTGTCCGCACGGGCGCCCCACAATCATCCATTTTCAACAATCGGAGATAGAAAAATGGTTCAAACGGATCCCTTGATGTCGCTCATCTTGGCAATTGTTGGTCCAACCGGTATTGGGAAGAGCCGGCTTGCCCTCAACATAGCGAAAGACTATTCCGCTGAAATCCTTTCGGCTGATGCTTTTCAGTTTTACCGCGGACTTGATATTGGAACAGCAAAGATACGCCCAAGAGAACAAGAAGGAATCGTTCATCACTTTCTCGATATCCTTGATCCATCCGAATCGTTTTCCGTCCATGACTTCCAACGATTAGCTAGAGAGAAAATCGACTCACTCCAACATGAAGGAAAGCTACCGATACTGGTCGGTGGATCAGGGCTATATATCAATGCGGTCTATTATGATTACCGGTTTTTGGGAAATAAGCGTCACGAGTTCGATCATTCTATCTCATCATTGACCACTGAAAAGTTATATGAACAGCTGAAAATGATCAATCCAGATTTATCCGCCACGATTCACCCGAATAACCGTCGCCGAATCCTCCGCAGTTTGGAGATCGCCATGGATATATCCCAAGATGACACACTTGGAAAAAAGCGTCCTCATTATCCCAATTGGACAACCATCGGCTTAACCATGCCGCGAGACCAGTTGTATCAGCAACTCGAAACGCGAGTCGATCAAATGATCCAATCCGGTCTCGAAAACGAAGCAAGATATTTATTTGAATATGCCGCAAAAAGCCAAGCCGCCATGGCGATTGGCTATAAAGAGTTTTTTCCTTATTTTCAAGGTGAATTGAGCCGCATCGATGTAATTGCTCAAATCAAACAAAATACACGTCGCTATGCAAAACGTCAACTCACTTGGTTTCGAAATCAAATGAACTGTACTTGGTTCATTGTCAACCCGGACCGATTTGAGGACACGATTGAACAAGTGCGAGACTATTTAAAAAAAGAAGTGCGATCAACTACCTGATCGCACTATTTTGTGTCTTCTTTTATTGGGAATGGCCATTTCTCGAGTCCATTTTTTAATACATAAACCGGTTTAAATCCTTTTTTGATCAATTTTTTTGCAATCCGTTTTACAGAGTTTTTACAATTTTCATCATAGAGAAAAATCGCCTGGTCGCGGCGAAGTCGACTTAATGAGGAAAAGACAGTTCGATTTGGAAAGGACCGGCTGCCGTTGATTCTTCGATGATTAAAATTGTCTTCCCGACGAACATCAATCAACTGTCCTTTACGCATATTGAGCCGAAATTCTTCGGGTTCCAAAAATACAATTTGGGAAAAATCGTATTTTTTCCTCATAGTGATCATAATTCCAACCACTAAGCCCAGACCAATTGGTAAAACCCATTCCCATACCGATGCTAAGAACATTTCATCACCTCGTTTCTTAGTCATTCACATTATAGATGAGTTGAAAACTGTTGTCAATTAAAGCTTTTTATATTATAATATGATTTGTTTTTGAGACAACTGGCACCTAGGAGGATTTTATGATCAGCACCAATGATTTTAAAACCGGGATGACGATTGAATATGAAGGCAATATTTATTCAATTATCGAATTTCAGCACGTCAAACCCGGGAAAGGCGGCGCATTTGTCCGCACAAAATTAAGAAATCTCCGCACTCGAGCGGTGATTGATAAAACGTTCAATGCGGGCATTAATATCGAGCAAGCTATCATTGACAAATCCGCAATGCAATATCTCTATGCTTCTGGAGATACACATGTCTTCATGAATCAAGAAACGTTTGAACAAATAGAGATCCATCAGGGTATGATCGAAAATGAGCTTTATTATCTGACCGAAGGCATGACCATCAATATCATTATGTACAATCATGAGATTCTTGGATTGGAATTGCCTGATAAAGTAACGCTTGAAGTGATTGAAACCGCCGGCGGAGCCAAAGGAAACACCGCCTCCAATGCAACAAAAGAGGCTTTGACAAATACGGGGCTTCGGCTCTTGGTTCCTCTGTTTGTGGAAACCGGCGAAAAAATAGTGGTGTCAACCGCAACTGGCAAGTATGACACCCGAGCAAAGTAATTAAACCAATTTCTTAGGGAGTGATGATTCTTTGGAATCTAGTCCGACGTGGCTTATCTCACAGGCGATAATATTTCATCCCGGTTTGTTGATTTTGATGCTGGTATGTCTTGTTTGTTCAGCATTCTTCTCAATGACCGAGATGGCTTATTCCGTTGTTGGAAAAGTCCGTCTTAAAACCTTGATAGATCAAAACATCAAAGGCGCCAAAAAAGCGTATTGGATTGTCGAAAACTTTGATCGGACGCTGACGACGATTTTGGTGGGTAACAATTTAGCAAATATCGCGCTCACGACCGTGAGTGTCCTTTTCTTTACGGGCTTATTTGTCGATAACCCCAATGCCGACACAATCGTATCAATCATCAATACCATCGTGATTACCATCATTGTTTTGACGTTTGGTGAGATTCTGCCCAAAAGTTTGGCCAGGCGTTATCCGGAGAAAATCAGTCTATTTGAAAGCGGTTTTCTTTTCTTCTTGATTCGCATCATGACGCCTTTCACTTATTTGTTCCGCTTGTTGAACAAGCGCGTGGTCGGTCGGTTGGAACAAGAAAACAAATTGACCGTCACCGAATCCGAGTTGGAAACAATCATCGATACGATGGAAGAGGAAGGCTCGATTGATGAAGAAGAAGCAGATATGTTACAAAAGGTTCTCGATTTGAGTGACATCACGGTAGAAGAAATCATGACACCAAGGGTGGATATGATCGCTTGTGATGTTAGCGAAAATATTGAAAACATTCGTGATATGTTTTTCAAAAGCAAATATTCGCGAATCCCGGTCTACGACAGCAATCCGGATAATATCATCGGCGTCTTGTCCGAACGCGATTTCTACACCAAAATGATCAAACGACAAAATATCGTGGTCAAAAAGCTGTTGCGAAAACCGATCTTTGTGCCCGCGACCACCAAAGTTGACGCCTTGATCGAGTTGTTGCAACTGGAAAACTCCCATATGGCAATCGTTGTTGATGAATACGGCGGGGTGGATGGGTTGGTGACGATGGAAGACGCGTTGGAAGAGCTGGTCGGAGAAATTTATGATGAACACGATGAAGTGACCGACACGATCGTTAAAAAAACTGACACTCAATACATCGTCAACGCCGATGTTGATCTCAAAGATCTGTTCGAAGACTTGGAACTTGGAACTCCCCCTGTCTCTGACTCAATCTCAGTTGGCGGCTGGTTGTTTGAAAAATTTCAAGACATTCCCGAGGTTGGAGAAAAAATAGAATATGAGTTAGCAATCAATCAAAAGTTTGATGATCTAAGTGAACTTATCAGCGAAGATTTGGTAATTTTGACTTTTGAAGTGCAGAAAGTCAAACAAAGACGAATTCAATCGGTCCTTCTTACCGTTGAACTCAAAAAATCCCAACAGGAAACGGATAATAGTTAATAATCCGGAATGAGGGTAGGAAGACCTATCCCTCATTTTTTTAAGGAGTGAACAAGCATGGAACGCCTGCAAAAAATCCTTCAACGCGCGGGGATCGCATCCAGACGAAAAGCCGAGGAAATGATTGCTTCCGGAAAAGTGAAAGTCAATGGCATTGAGATTCGCGATATGGGAGTAAAAGTCGATCCAGCGGCTGAAATAATCTGTGACGGCGTCCGGATATCTTATGAAGAAAAGGTATACTGGGTACTAAACAAACCCGAAGGGGTAGTGTCAACCACAAAAGACGAACATGGCCGGAAAACCGTCATGGACCTTTTGAATGTGTCTGAACGAATCTTCCCGGTTGGTCGTTTGGACTATAATACAAGCGGCATCATCTTGTTTACCAACGATGGAACCTTCAGCAATCAACTGACTCATCCCCGCTTTAAACTTGAAAAAGAATATCACGTTAAAGTAGCGGGTCTCTTACGAAAAGAGGAATCCGTTACTGTTGAGAAGGGGATCTTGATCGATGGCGTGCGCACCAAGCCTGCTATAATCAATAAAGTTCGCTATGATGATAAAAAGGAAAACACGTATGTCAACATCGTGATTACCGAGGGAAAGTATCATCAGGTCAAAAAGATGTTTGAAGCAATCGGTCATCCGGTTTTGATGCTGAAACGGTATCGTTTTGGCTCAGTGACAACCGACGGGTTGAAACCGGGAGATGCTCGCTTGTTGAAACCGCATGAAATCAAGCAATTATGGAACCTATCACAACACGGAAAATAAAGTGGTCACGGTGATTTAATGCTTTCGTTTTGCAGAAATTATGATATAATGGGAAGCGTTGAGAGGCGATAAAATGAAATACCGAGCTTTGGCAATCGACGGACCCGCAGGCGCAGGGAAATCCAGTGTCGCGAAAATGTTGGCCAAACAATTGAATTATACCTATGTCGATACGGGTGCCATGTATCGGGCAGCCACGTTGAAGGCACTCGCCTTGAAAGTCGACTTGGATAATCCGGAGTCTTTCAGCTTTCTTGACAACACGAAAATGGAATTTATGCATGAGGTCCTTTATTTGGATGGAAAAGACGTCACAATAGCAATTCGATCCAATTCAGTTTCAAATAATGTCAGCGTCGTCGCAAGCCATATTCCGGTCAGAAATCGATTGGTTGCTCTGCAACAAAAGATTGCAGATAAAAATCATGTCGTGATGGATGGTCGTGATATCGGTACTGTCGTCTTACCTAACGCGGATCTAAAAATTTTTTTAACCGCTTCGGTTGAAGAGCGAGCAAAAAGACGTCACGCTGAGAATGTATCCTTAGGAATTGACAGTGATCTCGAACGTTTAAAAAAAGAAATCGAGCGTCGGGATCAAATCGATTCTTCGCGCAGTTATAATCCTCTGCGTGTGGCAAAAGACGCAATCTTCGTAGACACATCGGCCATGGATTTAGGCGAAGTGACTGCGATGATATATGATTTATACAAGAAAAAGATTGACGAAAAAGAGGAGCAACCAGAATGGAAAACAACCAACAACCCAATCAAGAATTAAACATCCCCCAAGTCGGTCAAATTTTGACCGGAACCGTTGTCAGCGTCACGGACGAAGAAGTCCTTGTTGATGTCGGATATATGTTTGAGGGAACAATTTATAAAGATCATCTGTCTAATCAGAAAGTCGCAAGCGCGAAAGATTTGGTCAAGATAGGAGATCAAATCGAAGTTCAAGTCACCAAGATTAGCCATGGAGATGACAACAACATTTTATTGTTATCTCGCAAAGATATCGAAAGAAAAGCAATTCGCGATCGCTATCGCGATGATTTAGTCGTTGATCAATCAATCACTGCCAAGGTGAAAAAGGATGTCAAGGGTGGTCTGTTGCTTGATTATCATGGTTTTGAACTGTTTTTACCCGAGTCTTTGATTTCTTTAAATTCCTTATCCCCCGAAGAAAAAAAAGCGCTCGTCGGTCAAGAAACCGCTGTACGCCTCATTGAGATCCGTTCAGACCGCGGAAAAGATAAGTTTATTGTTAACCGGAAGCAACTGCAATATGAAGAGTTAAAGCAACAAGAAAAAACGGAAATCCAAGCGTTTGCTGTGGGCGATATCGTCAATGGAATCGTCTCAAGAATTA
>JAAYZB010000002.1 GCA_012515085.1 Acholeplasmataceae bacterium | reverse complement strand
TGGGTTTATATCGTCAATAAATTTCACGATGCCAAATATGTTCCGAAAATTTGGCAATATGCGATTTTTTTGATTGTGCCGGTTTTGACCATGGTGACGGTCCAACTGACGCATTATACACCTATCGATTGGTTTTATTCATCCGCATCGATCGATGAGACTCACCGGTTGGGATCCCAACTCATGCCGGTATTGGTTTTTACCAAGGGGCCGCTTTATTACGTCAATACCGCACACAATCTTTTGTTGGCGGGATTTGTTGTCTATCGGTATGGATCCACCTTTAAACATTCGAAGGGCATTCATCGGCAACAAGCATTTGTGCTGATGCTCGTCACGATCATTGGATTTTTGGCATCGGCATCGACCTTTTTTTCCAAAACGACCCACGGACTGGATTATGCTTTCTATCTGATCGTGTTGATCGGCTATCTCATCGTTTATGCCATGTTCAAGTATGAGTTGTTTGATTTGAAACCAAACGCACATTATGCGACATTCGAGTGGGCACCCGACCCGGTATTGGTCTTGAGCGATGCATACCAATTGGTGTCTTGGAATAAGGCGGCTCAAGACAGTGACATTATACAACCCGAATTAGAATACCATTTGCCACTTGATCAGATGTTCTCGAATAAGGAACTGATCAATGCCGTGAAGGATCATGTGCCGCATAGCTTTAAAATGGAAAATCGGCATTACGTTATGGAAACGATTCCGCTCACCAACAAAAAAGGCTATCCCACCGGGTATTTGCTCAAGTTCAATGAGATGACCAGCATCATCGAACGGATCGAAAAACTGGATTATCAGGCATCGCATGACGAACTCACGAAAATCCTCAATCGTCGCGCTTTCATTGAAGAAGCGCAAGACTACATCGGCGAGAAGGAAGTGCACAAAGAACCCTATGCGTTGCTGATGATCGACATCGATGACTTTAAAGTTGTGAACGACACCTATGGGCATTATTACGGCGATTTGGTCTTAGAGGAAACAGCAAATATCATCAAAGAGAACCTCTCTAGCGATTGTTCGTTTGGCCGGTATGGAGGCGAAGAATTTCTGGTGTTGCTCAAAAACCATACCAAAGAAGCAGCCATCAAGAAAGCGGAAGTATTGCTGGGAGCCATCAATTCTCACGATTATTTCTATAATCGCAATCATATCCATATCGAAATAAGCATTGGCGTTTGCACGGGGGAACATTGTTCCAGCGAGGACATCTACAGCCATATCCAATTCGCCGATAAAGCGATGTACGAATCGAAGCAAAAAGGCAAGAATCAAGTGACTTGTGCGCTTCCTTCGAATACAACCGAAGAAGAATAAAATAAGAAAACCGGAGAAAATCAAAAATGGTGCTACCAGATACGAAACGCTACGACATGTTGAAAAAGCCGAAGAAACAAGCTTGGTATCTGACACCGCTTGCTTGGCTATTATCGCTTCCGGTTTTATGGAAGCACAAACTCAAAATCAATAAACAGGGAATGGAAAAACTGAAACCGCCTTATGTCTTACTCTCAACACACCATGCTTTCGTCGACTTCAAAGTCACGACGATGGCGATTTTTCCTCACCGGGCAAATTACATCGTCGCCATCGACGGGTTTATTGGAAGAGAAGGCTTGTTAAGAAATGTCGGGTGTGTTTGCAAACGCAAATTCACGAACGATATCTTGCTTGTAAGGCAAATCGAACATTGTATACGCGTAAACAAAAGTATCTGCGCCATTTATCCCGAAGCGAGATACAGCCTCTGCGGCACGACCGCCATCCTGCCGGAATCTTTGGGGAAAATGTGTAAAATGTTGGGGGTTCCCGTTGTGGTTATAAACATGCACGGCAATTATCTCTCTTCTCCGGTGTGGAGTCTAAGACCGCAGAAAGTGGCACTTGCGGCGGACATGACACAGATCGTTCGTCAAGAAGAAATCAAGGAATTGGCCGTTGATGACATCAACCAACGGATCGCGAAAGCATTTCAATATGATGAATATCAATATCTATTGGATACCCATCAATTAATTACCCACCCCAAACGAGCGGAAGGCTTGCACCGAATTTTATATCAGTGTCCGATGTGTTTGACCGAGCACGAAATGGATTCATCCGGTGAAACGCTTTTTTGTCGCCATTGTCACAAGACATGGATCATGGAAGAAACCGGTCAATTAAGAGCCACTTCCGGGAAGACGGAATATTCTCACATTCCGGATTGGTATGAGTTTGAAAGAGAACAAGTGCGTCAGTCACTTGAGAATCACACCTATGGCTTTGAAGACGATGTCACGATCGATGCGCTGCCCAACGCCCAAGGGTATGTTCGCTTGGGCGATGGTCATCTGATACATGATGACAGCGGCTTTCGGTTGACAGCGTTCATCGACGACCAAGAGTTTCTTTTGGAAAAAGATCCCTTGAGTTTGTATTCGCTTCATATCGAATATGATTATTTGGGAAAAGGAGCCGATTGCATTGATCTCTCTACTTTATCGGATACCTATTATATTTATCCCAAAACTAAGAAAAATGTCGTAACCAAACTACATTTTGCCGTGGAAGAAATGTATAAGATCGCCAAGCAAAAAAAGCTTGAAGAGATCAGCAATCGCAAATGTCAGAAAGAAAAGTCGGATTTGACTGACAAAAATTGACGATTTCCGGTTTATCCGCTATAATAAAACTATCAAGTCAGAAGCGAAGGGTCGTGTCAAGAATGAAAATTGCTCGGATTGAAGGCATGTGCTGTGAAGGCTGTGCCCGCGATGTGAAACATCTGTTGGAATCAATCTATGGCATTTCTAACGTCACGGTAAACGCCGAATCAGGAACGGCCACTTTCGATGGATTCGTCTCGCATCAGGTGATTAAAGACATCTTGGAAAAAGAAGGCTATCATCTTCTCGACATCGATAAGCTTTAAAAAAGCTCGCAAGGGCTTTTTTTATGGCTCTTCCCGCCAGCGGGCGGGTATTATCAGTTTTCCTGCTGACGCGATGGGGGATTTCATGCTATAATATCAATGAAGAAATCAAGTCGAAAATCAACTTTTCGACTGACAATAGTGACTTGGACGAAGAACGGAGAATTCAATGAATGCGATTGTGACATTATCCGCCCATAACCCGGCGTTTCTGCCGCTCGTGTTATTGGCGGTGATGATTGCCCTCGGCGCCATTTTTGGCCGGCTTTGTGAATGGATCCATATTCCCTCCCTCACGGGTTTCTTTTTGTCGGGCATTGTGGTGGGAGTGTATTTGTTACTCACCAATCAGGAAGGAACTTACGATAGCATCAAAGCCGTTGGCAGCATTTCCCTTTCGATCATCATGTTTGAACTGGGGACCAGGCTGCATTTCCGGAAAATATCTCATAATTTATCAGAAGTGCTTTTGATTGTCTTGTCTCAAGCCGTGTTTACCGTCGGACTCGTCACCCTAGCCTTTCTCTTGCTTGGGGCACCTTGGGAGATTGGTTTGTTAATCGGTGTGATTGCCATGGCGACATCTCCGGAAACCATCATGGTGCTGTCTCGCAGTTATCGTTCAAAAGGACATCTCACCGATGCGATCATGCCGCATATCGGCATGGATGACATGATCGGTGTGATCATTTTTTCCATTGTGCTGGCGATAGCCACTTCCGTCAACGGCCACACAGTGGTCTCGACCGAAGTCATGATTTTAGAACCGTTGTTTGAGATTGTGGGATCGATCTTGGTCGGCGGAGCCATCGGGGGAGTATTGGCCCTCTTCATTCGGATCTCCGGAAAAGATGTCGCAAGAAAACATCAGTTTTATTTGATGGAAACCGTATGTGCGATTATCTTGATCACGGCACTCACACAGTTTCATTTGAAAATCGGCGACGTTGAATTCATCCTCTCACCGATCTTGATGCCAATGTTTATGGGAATCGTCTTCACCAATCTCACGTCGAAAGCGATCCGCAAAGAAAATGACGTCGCTTTGGATGCATTTACACCGCCCTTCATCATGCTCTTTTTCGCCTTGATTGGGATTCAACTCGTGATCTCTGTTATTGGACTCTCCGGATCGATCTGGTTCTTGGTATTGGCCGT
>JAAYZB010000027.1 GCA_012515085.1 Acholeplasmataceae bacterium | reverse complement strand
CATTCGTTCTTCCTGATTGGTATCAGTATTCTTCTCGCTTTTGTGGCGGGGTTGATTCCGGCAAGAATCGCCGCAAACAAGGATCCTGTTGAGGCGCTACGAACTGAATGAGAACCGGCTTCGGCCGGTTTTTTATTTTGCTAGATGAAGGCACAAGGTGAAAATCGTCTTTAGATTTTTTCTATACTTTCAAAAATGGTTGTGTTATAATCATCATAATGATAGCGAGCAAGGAGGGGTAAATCATGCTGGATATCCGTAAAAAAATTGCCGAGATTCTCTTAAGTGAAGATGAGCCCTTTCTATCGGATGAATTTGCTCCTGAAGAAATGGTTGAAGCGTCCGATCATTATGAATACGAGGAACTATATTCTGACCTCTATGTGACAATACGGAATATGGAGGATTTTTATGGCGACAAGTCTGAGCCTAAAGCCGCATTGTTGTTGGAATCGTTTTTATTGGAAGCGATGGTGTTGTTAAAAAAAGACCCAGAAGTAATTTTGGTGGAGTCGGGAGATTATTTTGTCAAGGGGACAGGCTATACTCCGGATGGAGAAGCCGTGCTCCGTCTCTTTGAAAATGTCGTCATTATCAATTCGATGGCCGAACTATATAATCAAGGATTGACAGAATACGGGCTTCCAGCAATGGAGTATGGGATCGGAATCGCCACTTTTCCCGAAACCATAACGGAAGATAAGGATGAGTTGAGTCAAGACCACGTTGATCAGAACGAGGAAAATGATCCTCATGAGATTGCCTTTCAACTGGCTTTACGTGGTAATACGGAATTGTTTGAACCGATTATCGTCAATGAGTTGGCTTATGAGATGCTAGCGGATGTCGATCGGGTGTTTTTTGAAGAAAATTTGGTAAAAGCAGACATCAACGAATTGGACTTGGTGATTTACCACGGTAATATCGTCACCGATGATTCCTTGGAATAGGCTCAAGGAGGAAAAAATGGATCTCTTTCAAAAATGTGTTGATTTCACCGCCGTCGAAGAATACAAAGCAATGGGGATTTATCCTTATTTTCATGCTTTAGAAACGAAACAAGACATCGAAGTGACGATGGAAGGGCAACGGAAAATCATGATCGGCTCGAATAATTACTTAGGGCTCACGGGGGATGACCGCGTGATCAAGGCGGGAATCCAAGCGTTTCAAAACTTTGGATCGGGGGTTTCCGGATCACGGTTTTTGAATGGCACATTGACTACCCACGTCACACTGGAAAGCGAATTGGCCGACTTCTTGCATAAGGAAGACTGCGTGACCTTCTCAACGGGATTTCAAACCAATTTGGGAATCATTTCCGCTATTGCCGGTCGCAATGATCTTGTCTTTTGCGATCGTGAGAATCATGCGTCGATCTATGATGGAGCCAAGCTGTCTTATGCCACCATGGTCCGCTTTCAACATAGCGATATGGAAGATTTGGAGCTAAAACTCCAATCAGCTGATCCAGAGAAAGGCAAATTGATCATTACAGACGGGGTCTTCTCGATGAGTGGTGATATCTGCAAATTACCAGATATCGTCCGTTTGGCAAAATTATATGGCGCCCGCGTCATGATTGACGATGCGCATGGGTTTGGCGTCTTGGGTGAAAAAGGAAGAGGAACAGCGGAATATTTCGGTTTGGAAAAAGAAGTCGATATCATCATGGGCACTTTTTCTAAATCGTTGGCAAGTCTTGGTGGCTATATGGTTGGGGAAGCGCACGTGATCAATTATGTGAAGCACAAATCTCGTCCCTTTATTTTTTGTGCGGCGATCACTCCCGCTAATGCCGCAACGGCATTGGAAGCGTTAAGAATTCTCAAATTGGAGCCCGAACGGCCAAAAAATTTATTGGCGATTGCGGCTTACACCAGAGAACGATTGGTAGCCAAAGGCATTAAGATCATCTCCTCTTCCATAGCACCGATCATTCCTATTTATACTTATTCAGCGCTTCGGACCTTGATTGCCTGTAAGCTCTTGTATGACCGCGGCGTGTATGTGAATCCGGTATTGCCTCCAGCAACTCCGGAAGGAGAATGTTTGATTCGCACAAGTTATACCGCCACCCATACCCAAGCGTTGATGGATGAAGCGGTGGACATCATTGCGGACGTTTTGAATAATCTTCCAGATGATGAAGAAGCCTTATTGAAGTTGATTCAGGAATGACATCCAAAATTGTTTTAGTCACCGGTGCATCGAGTGGCATTGGACGTGCCACCGCGGAATATCTTTATGAAAAAGGTCATTTTGTGTATGGATTATCCCGTTCAAAACCAATGGGTGATTTTTCTTTCGTCCATCTCGCCTGCGATTTGACAGATTCTGAGCAAATCGTCCAGATTAAAGCGATCATTGAAAAAGAATGCGGGAAGATCGATGTGCTCGTGAACTGTGCGGGAGTCGGAATCGGTGGTGCCATAGAAGAAACCGAAAGAAAAGATATCGATTGGCTTTTTTCTGTCAATGTTCAAAGTGTCATTCAGTTGACTCAGGAAATGATTCCATTACTTAGAAAAGGAACCAATCCCAAAATCATCAACATCGGTTCGATTGCCGGAACGCTAGTCATCCCTTTCCAAGCGTTTTACTCCATGAGCAAAGCCAGCTTGTCCGCTTTCAGCGAAGCATTGCGACTTGAGTTGAAACCATTTAAGATTGATGTCACGACCATTCTGCCAGGAGATACCAAAACCGGATTTACCCTACATCGCAAAGTGACGGAT
This sequence comes from Acholeplasmataceae bacterium, assembly GCA_012515085.1. GTDB lineage: Bacteria > Bacillota_I > Bacilli_A > Izemoplasmatales > Hujiaoplasmataceae > JAAYZB01. Next base: position 2,290 of record JAAYZB010000027.1, on the reverse strand, counting down.
TCGAAAGCGAACTCTTTATATAAAGAACGGATGGAAAGATCGCTGAAAAAGATGGAACAAGATGAGCAACATGGCAAATCCCCGCTGACGGTCGCAAAAAAAATCGGGCAGTTGATTCATCGGCGCATAATGCCCGTGAATGTCGCTATCGGTTTTGAATACAAGTTGTTTCTCTTTTTGAAACGGATTCTTCCCAACCGTTTCGTCAGTTGGGTGTTATATCAGATGTATGGAAAATGAGAACCAAAGCAGCAACGCTGCTTTTTTCATCGAAAGGAGATAATCCTCTTGGAACAATCTCAGGAAACAGCCATTGAATTGACGCTGGATGGCTATGGAGTGGTTTTGAAGAATAACCGTCACTACAAGATTCCGAATTTATTGCCGGGTGAAGAGGCCATCATCCAGACATTTCACAATGGGACCGGTAAGGTTGTCGAACTCGTCAAATCATCACCTGAACGGATGAAATCAGCTTGTCCTTGGTTCGATGACTGTGGTGGCTGCCAAATGCACCATCTGGCGTATGCTCACCAATTGGCACTAAAGACCGCCCGTATCCGTGACGTCTTGAATAAAGTGGGAATTGACCCTGTGCTTTGTTTGGATATCATCGGTATGAAAGAACCGCTTCATTATCGAAACAAGTGCCAAATGGCTATCTCGGAGAGAAACCGGAAAGTCATGGCGGGTTTTTATGAAGAATACACCCACAAGCTTGTGAATGTCGATCATTGTCTCATTCAAGACGATCGGGCGAATATTATCATCAAAACGTGCCGGAAGTTATTTCAAGACCACAAGATTCCAATTTATGATGAAGATAAGAGAACGGGTTTGATTCGCCATATCTTGATCCGCCTGGCGAAAGCAACTGATGAAATTCTGGTCGTCATCGTTACCGCGAGCGAAGTGTTTCCTGGGCGAAACAACTTTTTAAAAGCGCTCATTGCCGCTCACCCCGAAATTACTTCCGTCGTTCAAAACATCAATCCTCGAGCAACTTCCATCGTCCTTGGCGATTTGGATAGAGTCCTCTATGGCAAAGGAACAATTGAAGACAGTTTGCTGAAAAAGCGGTTCTTGATTGGATCGAAGACTTTCTATCAGATCAATCATCGACAAACCGAAATCTTATATACCAAAGCCCTCGAGTTCGCCAAGCCTTCCAAAGAAGATCTCGTTCTGGACCTCTATTCGGGTATTGGCACGATCGGGCTCTGCTTCAGCGATCACGTCAATGAGGTGATCGCTGTAGAGGAAAACAAAACCTCTGTCAAAAACGCAATCCAAAATGCCAGACTCAATCAGAAACGCAATATTCGCTTTTTGGCAACAGGAGTTGAAGAATACTTGTCCGCAATAGTTGATATCGATCGCACCCCCAATATTGTGATTGTGGATCCTCCCCGGTCTGGTTTGACAGAAGCGGTGATCCAACAGATCAACCGGATGAAACCACAAAAGCTTATCTATATCTCCTGCGATCCGGAAAGTCTAGGATCGAACCTTCAAAGCTTAATTAAAAGTAACTATCAAGTAAAAAAGGTTCAACCGGTCGATATGTTTCCTTATACAAGCCACGTTGAAACTATCACATTGCTTTCTCTAAAAACCGCTTAACAAAGCCATTCATATAATAATAGAAGAAGTATCTAACCTCTTAAATCAGGGTTAAATACTTCTTTTTTATTTTTTGCCCAATGTGGAAACATATCGAAATCAATGTGGAAACATCAAACTATGCTTTAAGCATATATTTTCTTGAGTGTGAGAACATCTTTTTCGTAAAAAATTATATCACTACAACCCGATATAACATCTTAGCTAAGCCATCAGGTGCGTGATATGTTTCCACAATGATTGGTTCAGTTTTTAAGAACTCAAAACGTCGTTCTTTGAACTCATTGTCTGAATAATTCTTGGTTCCTGCAATACAGTATACAATCTCATTAGGACTTACTGATATCATTTTATAGATGAATGTACTTAAAATCTCTGAATCAAGTTCATCGATGACTAAATTCTTTTTACCCAGAATCTCACCTATTTTATCCATACGTTTTTTGGTATCATAATTTTTTACGTGTTCAAGTTCAAGCTTGTTAATCTCTGCTGTTAGAACTTTTAGGCGATCTGAGTATTCTCTATACTTGGCATTAAAAATTGATTCTGGGATATCGGGTGTTTTTACTTTTGTATCAATTAGATTGGATAATGCTATTTCGTTTTCGTCTCTTTCTAATGTTAACTTTTCAATGATACTTTCAACATCATCAACCTTGATGGT